>CAXSFF010000019.1:0-11883 GCA_964236035.1 uncultured Acetobacteraceae bacterium | reverse complement strand
CAAGCAGCACGGCGTCGCCTAGCGGATCACCCGGCCAGCGCCGCCAGCTTCACCCGCACGGCATCCAGGGCGGCGTCGGCCTGGTCGGCGTCCGGCCCGCCGGCCTGCGCCAGCTCCGGCCGGCCGCCGCCGCCCTTGCCGCCGACCGCCGCACTCGCCGCCCGCACCAGGTCGACGGCGCTGATCCGCTTGGCCAGGTCTGACGACACGCCGACCGCGATGCTGGCCTTGCCGTCCGCCGTCGACACCAGCGCCACCACGCCGCTGCCAACCTGCTGCGCGATGGCGTCGACCAGGCCTTTCAGCTCCTTGCCTGGCACCTCGCCGACGTTGCGGGCCGCCAGCGACACGCCGCCGACCTGCTCCAAATCGGGCGCGCCGCTTCCCGTCGCCAGCTTGCGCTGCAACTCGCTGACCTGCCGTTCGAGCCGCTTGCGGTCCTCGATCAGGTTGGTGACCCGCGTCGCCAGCTCGGCCGGGCTGGCGCGCAGCAAGGCCGCCAGCTCCTCCATGTGGCGGTCGGTTTCCGCCAGCAGCGCCAGCGCCGACGCGCCCGTCACCGCCTCCACCCGGCGCACCCCGGCGCTGACCGCGCCCTCGCCGGTGATGCGGAACAGGCCAATGTCGCCGGTGCGCCGCACGTGGGTGCCGCCGCACAGCTCGATCGAGAACGCCTTGCGGGTGTCGCCGCCGCCGCCCATCGCGACCACGCGGACCTCCTCGCCATACTTCTCGCCGAACAGCGCCATCGCGCCCTCGGCCACGGCGGCGTCCGGGGTCATCAGCCGCGTCGTCACGGCGGCGTTCTCGCGGATGCGGGCGTTGACCTCCGCCTCCACGATGGCCAGGTCCGCCTTCGAGATCGGCGTCGGCTGGCTGACGTCGAAGCGCAATCGATCAGGCGCGTTCAGGCTGCCCTTCTGCGCGACATGGTTGCCCAGCCGCCGCCGCAACGCCTCGTGCAGCAGGTGAGTGGCGGAGTGGTGCGCCCGGATCGCGCCTCGCCGGCCGTGGTCCAACTCCGCCACCACGGCGGCGCCGACCACGACCGCGCCGGCCTCGACCACGCCGACATGGACGAACAGGTCGCCAGCGCGCTTCTGCGTGTCGGTGATGGCGATGCGCAGCCCGCCCGGCCCCGTGATGGTGCCGGCATCGCCGACCTGGCCGCCGCTTTCGGCGTAGAACGGCGTCTGGTTCAGCACCACGGACACCTTGTCGCCAGCCTCCGCGCGCTCCACCGACATGCCGCCGATGACCAGCGCCAGCACCTGCGCGGCGGCGGTCTCCGTGGCGTAGCCCTGGAACTCGGTGGCGCCGGCCTGCTCGCGCAACTCGAACCACACGCGTTCCGTGGCCGCGTCGCCGGTGCCGGTCCAGGCGGCGCGGGCGCGGGTGCGCTGCTCGGCCATCGCCGCGTCGAACCCGGCGACGTCGACCGCCCTGCCCTGCTCCCGCAGCGCGTCCTGGGTCAGGTCGAGGGGGAAGCCGTAGGTGTCGTACAGCCGGAACGCAACATCGCCGGGCAGCGCCTGGGTATCGCCGAGCTTGCCCGTCTCGTCCGCCAGCAGCCCAAGGCCGCGTTCCAGCATGGCCTTGAACCGGGTCTCCTCCAGCCGCAGGGTCTCGACGATCAGGGACTCGGCGCGCGGCAGCTCCGGGTACGCTGCCCCCATCTGCCGCACCAGCGCCGGCACCAGGCGCCACATCACGGGCTCCCGCGCGCCCATCATGTGCAGGTGCCGCATCGCCCGGCGCATGATCCGTCGCAGCACGTAGCCGCGGCCCTCGTTGGACGGCAGCACCCCCTCGGCGATCAGGAACGACGTGCTGCGCAGATGGTCGGCCACCACGCGATGGCTGGCGCGGAACGGACCGTCCGGCTCCTGCCCCGTCGCCTCGGCGCTAGCCAGGATCAGCGCGCGGAAGGTGTCGGTGTCGTAGTTGTCGTGCTTGCCCTGCAAGATGGCGGCGAACCGCTCCAGCCCCAGCCCCGTGTCGATGGACGGCCGCGGCAACGGCGCGCGGATGCCGGGCGGGTCCTCCTCGTACTGCATGAAGACGAGGTTCCAGATCTCGATGAAGCGGTCGCCGTCCTCGTCGGCGCTGCCGGGCGGGCCGCCGGGGATGGCCGGCCCATGGTCGAAGAAGATTTCTGAGCACGGCCCGCACGGCCCCGTATCGCCCATGCGCCAGAAATTGTCGGCGGTCGGGATGCGGATGATGCGGTCGTCGGGCAACCCGGCGATCGACTTCCAGAGCGCGGCGGCGTCCTCGTCCTCCGCATAGACCGTGACCAGCAGGCGCTCCTTCGGCAAGGCGAAATCCTTGGTGATCAGGCTCCAGGCGTGCTCGATGGCCTGCGGCTTGAAGTAGTCGCCGAAGCTGAAGTTGCCCAGCATCTCGAAGAACGTGTGGTGGCGCGCGGTGTAGCCGACGTTGTCCAGGTCGTTGTGCTTGCCGCCGGCGCGAACGCATTTCTGCGCCGAGGTGGCGCGGTGGTACGGACGCCGCTCCTGGCCGGTGAAGACGTTCTTGAACTGCACCATCCCGCTGTTCGTGAACAACAATGTCGGGTCGTTGCGCGGCACCAGCGGGCTGCTCGGCACCACGGCGTGGTCATGGCGGGCGAAATAATCGAGGAAGGTCGCGCGGATATCGTTGCTGCTGGACATGCAACCGGATTAGCGCAGCTTCAGGTGCAAGGCCAGCCGCGGCTAGTGCCAGGCGGCGTTCAGCGCTGGTAGGGATGCGGCAGCAGGATGCGGACGGCCACGCGTTGCAGGCCCTGGGACGTAGGCACGATGACCTGCGCCTGCGGATCGAAATCGGTAATCATTTCGCGGCAGGCGCCACAGGGCGGCACCACGGCGATCTCCTGCCACAGCTCTTCGGCCTTGGGGTGGCGGACCGCCACGGCGCACTCGATCGAGCCGTCCCCCTCCAGCACCGCACGCCCCAACGCGATCGCCTCGGCGCACACCGAGAGCCGGCCGACCGTCGCGCCGAGATGGACGCCGGTGAAGACCGTCCCGCTGCGGGTCCGCAACGCCGCGCCGACCGTGTGCCAGAACGGCTTGTAATGCTTGAGCAACACGGAGCGCGCCGCCTCGACCAGGTCGAGGTCGGCGGCACTCAGCAGATGCTCGGGAGCAAACGACGTGTCCGGCATTACTCGGCGGCTTCGGCTTCCTCCCCCTCTTCAGGGATGGCAATCATCGCCTTCTCCACCACGACCGATTGCTCGCGCACTCGGCTTTCGATGGTGAGCGCCACGTCGGGATGCTCCAGCAGGTACTTCTTGGCGTTCTCCCGGCCCTGACCGATGCGGGTGCTGTCGAAGCTGAACCAGGCGCCGGACTTCTCCACCACGCCTGCCTTCACGCCGAGGTCGACCAGCTCGCCGCGCTTGCTGATGCCCTCGCCATACATGATGTCGAACTCCACCTGGCGGAACGGCGGCGCCAGCTTGTTCTTCACGACCTTGACCCGGGTCTGGTTGCCGACGACCTCGTCGCGCTCCTTGATCTGGCCGATGCGGCGGATTTCCATGCGCACGGAGGCGTAGAACTTCAGCGCGTTGCCGCCGGTCGTGGTCTCCGGGTTGCCGAACATCACGCCGATCTTCAACCGAATCTGGTTGAGGAAGATCAGCATCGTCTTGCTCTTGCTGACGCTGCCCGTGAGTTTGCGCAGCGCCTGGCTCATCAGGCGGGCATGCAGGCCGACATGGGTGTCGCCCATCTCGCCCTCCAGCTCCGCCCGCGGCACCAGGGCGGCGACGCTGTCGATCACCACGATGTCGATCGCCCCCGACCGTACCAGCGTGTCGCAAATCTCCAGCGCCTGCTCGCCGCCATCAGGCTGGCTGAGCAGCAGGTTATCCACGTCGACGCCCAGCTTGCGGGCGTAGATCGGGTCCAGCGCATGCTCGGCGTCGATGAAGGCGCAAGTGCCGCCGGCCTTCTGCGCCTCGGCGATCGCATGCAGCGCAAGCGTGGTCTTGCCCGAGCTTTCAGGCCCGTAGATCTCGACCACACGCCCACGCGGGAAGCCGCCGATGCCAAGCGCCAGGTCCAGGCCCAGCGAGCCAGACGGGATCACGTCGATCTGCTCGCTGCCGGCACGGGCGCCCATGCGCATGATCGAACCCTTTCCGAACGCACGCTCGATCTGGCTAAGGGCGGCATCGAGGGCTTTGGATTTTTCCATTGTTTCATCAAGCTCCGGGCGCGAGCAGTCGCGCTGTCAGGGGATAATGTCATACCTGGGAACGAAACCACAACCCGGCGGTAGCGCCCTCGTTAATAAACTGATCCTTATTTGTTCTCGTGAACAAAACGTGATCACTGCGATGTCTGATGGGTGGCTGGCGCTCTGGCAGGCCGCTGCACATTGCCCGCTGGCCAGGCGTGTTGTTCGACCTCGGTCACCAAGGTGGCGATAGCGTAAGGCTTTGACAGGAAGCGGACATTGTCGTCCTCCAAGGCAGAGCGCACCGCCTCCTCGCCATAGCCCGACGTCAGCAACGCCGGCGTCCCGGGAGCAAGCTTTCGGAGCGTCTGCACCAGCGCCGGGCCGTCCATGCCAGGCAGCACCACGTCGGTCACGATGATGCACAGGCGATCGATGGCTCCAGCGGCGCCATGCAGTTCCTGGAGAGCGGCTTCTGCCGACGCAGCCGCCACCACGTGCCAGCCTCTGGCCTTCAACGCGCGGGCGGTCAGTTGGCGAATGCCATCCTCGTCGTCGACGAGCAGCAAGATAGGCCGGTCGTGCTCATCGACCCCAGTATGGGTCAGGCCACCATCGTGCTCGGCAATGGCAGCCGGCGCATCATGACGCGGCAGGTAAACCCGCATGGTCGTACCGATGCCGCTTCGACTGTCCACCGTGAGGAAGCCGTGGAACCGGCGTACGATCGCGTGCACCGTGGAAAGCCCCAGCCCGGTGCCTCCTTGCTCGCTACGGGTCGTGAAGAACGGATCAAAGATCCGTGGCAGGATTTCCGGCGGGATGCCGACCCCCGTGTCGCTGACCTCGATGGTGACATAACGGCCCGGCGCCATGGCATCGCCATCCCAGGCCCAGGTGTCGTCAAGCACGACCTGCCCCGTGCTCACCGTCACCACCCCGCCAGCAGGCATCGCATTGCGCGCGTTGACGACTAGGTTGACCAGAACTTGGTCGAGCGGCCCCGGGTCTACCCGCACCGTCAATCCCGGCTCGCCCAGGGCCAGGGCCAGCTCGACGCTGCCATCCAGCAGGCGCAGCAGCAGGTGCGATGATGCGGAGATGACCTCGTTGACCGGAAGCGTCTTCAACAGCAACGGCTGCTGCCGGCCGAAGGCGAGCAGCTCCCGAACCAAGGCCGCGCCCCGCTCGCCGCTGGTGCGGATCAGTTCCAGGTCGGTCCGGACGTCGTTGTCGCAGTTGCCACGCGCGAGAATCTCATCGGCAGCGCCGATCATCGCCATCAACAGATTGTTGAAATCATGCGCGATGCCGCTGGTGAACTGACCCAGCGCTTGGAGCTTCAAGCCTTGCGCGAGCTGCGCTTCGAGCCGTGTCTGCATCGAGATGTCGGAAAGATGCAGGATGAGGCCGCTGACCAGGCCATCCGCCTCACGCAACGCCACCGCCGACACGTCAACGGTGTGCTCCAGGATGCCGCCTTCCCCCGACACCATGCTTATGAACGTTCGCGGCGGGCGCACGCCCAGCAGAACCGGACCGAGTTCCTCCCATACCTCGTCGCGTCTGGGACGAGAGAAGATGTTGAGCGCATTGGCTCCAGGCGAAAGGTCGCAGGCCTTGCCGACCATGCGCCGCAAGGCCCGGTTCACCCGCACCAACCGCGCATGGCAGTCGATGATGGCGATGCCGTTCGTCGCTTGGTGCACCAGCAGGCGCAGCATGTCGTCATGCGGCGACGCCAGGCGGTCGATCAGGCGGGGCGCCGCACTCATGCCGCGTGGCTGCCGGCTGCCCGGGTCCGCAAGCGCCAGACATAGGCGATGATCTCCGCGACCGCCTTGAAGTGCTCGGCCGGGATTTCCGCGTCCAACTCCACGCCGTATAGCGCCCGTGCCAGCGGCGGGCTTGCCACGATCGGCACCCGATGCTCCTGCGCCACCGCCCGGATGCGTGCTGCCACCTCGTCCACTCCCTTCGCCACCACGCGGGGCGCCGACGACTTGCCGCGATCATAAACTAAAGCGATAGCGTAATGTGTGGGATTCGTCACGATGACGGTGGCCATGGGCACGGCGGCCAGCATCCGCTTCTTCGCTCGCATCATCCGCATCTGCCGCAGCTTGCCTTTCACGTGCGGGTTGCCGTCGTTCTCCTGTGATTCCTGCTTCAACTCCTGCCGGGTCATGCGCAGGCCGCTGGCATGGCGGTAGCGCATCCACGCGATGTCCGCCCCGGCGATCACCGCCTGCACGCCAAGCAGCACAAGCATCAGGTGCAGCACCTGGCGCAGCAGCCGGTCGGCCAGCATCGCCGGCTCCCAATACATGGCGCCGCTCAGCTCGGGCACGGCGCTGGATACGGCGTTCCACACGGCAAAGCCCAGCACCACGAGTTTGACGATAGACTTTGCCGCCTCCATCAGGCCGCCGACGCCGAACACGCGCGACAAGCCCTTGCGCGGATCGAGCCGACCCAGGTCCGGCATCAGCGCCGACGTCTTGAACAGGAACCCCGTCTGCAGCAGCACGGACGCGGCGGCGGTAACCAGCCCGCCCAGCACCAGCGGCGCTGCCATCATCACCGCCGCCAACACCGCGGCGTGCACGGCTGCAAGCGGGTCCGCGTGATGCGACGACGCCAGCATCGCCGCCAAACGGCCCACGAAATCATGACCTAGCTGCGGCCCCATCATCACCAGCAGCAAGGTCACCGCGCCCAGCCCGGCCAGGGTCGGCACCTCGCGCGAGAGCGGCACGTTGCCCTCTGCGCGGGCCTGCTCCAGGCGCCGTTGCGACGCGGGCTGCGAACGGTCTTCCTTGTCGCCCTGCTGCGCCATGCTGGCTCGCCGCTACAACCCGGGCAACGCGCCGAAGCCCTGGCGCGCCGCCTCCGACCAGCTTTCCAGCATGCCCATCATCAGGATCGCCAACAGCATCAGGCCGCCGACGATCTGCCCCGGGATGGCCGCGAAGAAGATTTGCAGGTGCGGCACCAGCCGGCCGGTCAGCCCCATGGCGACCTGCCACACGACGCTGGCGAAAATGAACGGCGCGGCCAGGCGCAACGCCAGCGAGAAGCTGGTCGACACGGCGGCCAGGATCGCCTGCGTGCCATCGGCGATCGGCAGCATCGTGCCGACGGGCGCCAGGCCGTAGCTGCCCATCAAGGCCGCCACCGGCAGCGTCCACAATCCCGTGCCGAGCACCAGCACGGGAGCCACCACGGAGAACAGCCGCATCAGCGCGCTCGACTGGCCCAGCACAGGGTCCGGCTGCACCACGCTCGACAGGCCCAGCATGAAGGAGACGACCTGTCCCGCCATCGGCAACGCCAGCGCGATCAGCCTCGCCAGCCCGCCCAGCAGGCCGCCGCACAACAGCTCCGCCGCGACCATGCCGGCCGTATGCCATCCGTCAGCGAGGGGGACGATGCCGACGCCGGGCAGCACCAGCACCGTCAGCGCCAGCGCCAGGCCCATCCGCACAGTCGTTGGCGCCTCGGCCTCGCCCAGGCCCGGCAGCAGCACGACCGCCATGCCGCAGCGCGACAACACCAGCAGGAAGGCGAACCCCCACGCCGGCAAGGCGGCGAGGTCGGCCTCGCTCACCCCGCGGCGCCAAGGGCCGTCATTGCCCGCCGACCTCGATGATCTTGTCGAACAGGGTGTGCGTGTAGTCGGTCAGGCTGGCGAGCATGAACGGCCCCGTCAGCGCCAGCATGCCGCCGATCACCAGCACCTTCGGCACGAAGGTGAGCGTCGCCTCGTTGATCTGGGTCACGGCCTGCAGGATCGACATCGCCACGCCGATCGCCAGCGCGGCCAGCAACGCCGGGCCGCCGAGCTTGAGCACGACCAGCATCGTCTCGCGCAGCGCCGTGCCGACCTCGGCCTCGCCCATCAGATCGGCATCCGCATGATCTCTTGGTAGGCCTGCACCACGCGGTCGCGGATCGCCACGGTGGTCTGCAAGGCCAGTTCCGCCTTGTTCACGGCGGTGACGACGTCGGTCAGGCTGCCGCTGCCGGTGCCGCTGATCGCCTGCATCGACTTGGCGTCGGCAGCGTTGCCCGTATCGACCATGCCCTGCATCGCGTTCGACAGGGCCGTGCCGAAGCCCTCAAGGCCGCCCGCCTGCCCGCTCTCGACCCGGCCATAGGCGCTCGCCGCGGCGGACGGCGTGACGGTGATGGTGGGTATGGTCATTTCAGCATGTCGATCGTGCGGGTCAGCATCGAACGGGTGACCTCCATGACGTTGAGGTTGGCGCTGTAGCTCCGCTGCGCCTCCCGCATGTCCATGACTTCGACGAAGCTGTTGACGTTGGGCGTGTGGACATAGCCGCGCGCGTCCGCCGCCGGGTGCGACGGGTCATAGCGGCTTGGAAATTCGGACGGATCGGTGCCGACCTGCTTGACGTGCACCATCTCCGTGGCGGTGGCCTTGTCCAGCTTCTGGTCGAACGTCACCGTCTTGCGGCGATACGGCGCGGCGCCGGGGGTGTCTCCCGTGCTGTCCTGGTTGGCCAGGTTCTCGGCAATGATCCGCAGCCGCGTGGTCTGGGCATCCATGCCGCGAGCCGAGATCGCGAGCGCCTTGGTGAGGTCCATGCGAGCTACTTTCCAAGCGCCATGCGGAACATGGCTGAGTATTTCTGCGTCAGGTTGACGGTGAGCGCCTGCGTGCTCTGGGTGTCGGCGATCTTGGTCAGCTGCTCCTCCACCGACACGGCGTTGCCGTCGGGCGCGCGCTCATGCGGGCGCAGCGACGTCTGCGCCCCCGTGGACGCGGTGCCTGTCATGTGCTGCGCATCGGTGCGGACCATCCGTGAGGCTGTCTGACCGAGTTGCTGGGCGAATGGCGTGAGGTCCTTGGCCTGATAGCCGGGCGTGTCGGCATTGGCGACGTTCTGGGCCAGCAGCGCCTGCCTGCGGTCCACCCAGGCGAGACGCTGGGCCGCCAAGTCGAACAAGCCGATCTGGGAAGTGTCCATGGCCCATGATGGCCCGGATATACTTTCAGCATCGTTAACGGGACACGCCGCGCATCGCCGCAGCGCCGGTGGCCGCAACGTTTTGGTAAGACTTCCCTGCTTTGATGGCGGCATGAGCGCGATTGGCCTGCACCTGACCAAGCCGGACTGGGACGAAACCGCATTGCAGGTAGTGGCAAGCCTCGGTGGCGGGCTCTCGCGCACGATCTGCATCGCACGGGCGCTCATCGAGAACGGACGCATCGTGGACCTGGTCGGCCTGGACCGCGGCGTCGGATTGTTCTGCGCCAAGGCGCTGGACCTTCCCCATGAGCAGGGCCGTAGCCTTCGCACACAGTTGATCGAGTTGCGGACGGAGATCGAGCGCCTGACCGAGGCGATCCGGGTGGCCGGCGACCCCTGATCCCACGACGCAAAATGCAATCACCGGCAAAAAGGCCGTACCGATGACAATCCTAGGTCTGTTCTACGCATTGGCCGCATTGGCCGCAGTCGTCCTGCTCGTCCTGCTGTCCGGGCGGGTCGCCCGCATGACGAGCCTGGTCAAACGGGCCGGCGGCAAGCGGCTTTGCGTTGCGGAAAGCCTCGCCATCGATACAAGGCGACGCCTGCTGCTCGTGCGCTGCGACGGACGCGAAGTGCTCTTGCTGACAGGGGCGCAGGACTTGGTGATCGGCTGGCTGCACGAGCCGACCTCAAATTGCGCGGAGCCTGTCGCGTGAGCCGGCGAGCGTTGCTGTTGCTCCTTCTGCTGCCACTGCTGCTGACCGCGTCGGTCGGCCACGCGCAATCCGTGGCGATCGACCTGGGAGCCGCCGGGCAGGCAGGCGCCACTGGACGCCTGGTGCAGCTGACGGCCTTGATGACCGTGCTGTCGCTGGTGCCGAGCCTGCTGGTGATGGTCACCGGCTTCACCCGGATCGTCATCGTGCTGTCCCTGTTGCGCAGCGCCATCGGGGCGCAGGGCACGCCGCCGAACATGGTGCTCACGGGCTTGGCGCTGTTCCTGACCTTCTTCGTGATGCAGCCGGTGCTCGAGCAATCCTACACCACGGGATTGCTTCCCATGAGCGATGGCCGAGTTGGCCAGATGGAGGGGCTGCGGCTGGCCGCCGAGCCGTTCCGCCACTTCATGGCGACGAACCTGCGCAGCAGCGACCTGCAGCTGTTCACCGACCTTGCCCACCTGCCGCCGAGCGCCGCGCCGGATTCGGCCGAGTGGCGGGTGCTGATACCCAGCTTCATGGTCGGCGAGCTGCGGCGCGCGTTCGAGATGGGCTTCCTTATCTACCTGCCTTTCCTGGTCATCGACCTGGTCGTCGGCAGCGTGCTGATGAGCCTTGGCATGATGATGCTGCCGCCCAGCGCCATCAGCCTGCCGTTCAAGCTGATATTCTTCGTGCTGATCGATGGTTGGCGCCTGATCGGCGGAAGCTTGGTGCAGAGCTTCATACCGGGATGAACCTGTCCCATGATGCAAACTCTCTGCCCGATCGGCGTTGATTGCCCAGATTGATGGGACATGCCGCGATGAAACAGCCTCATACCGAGTCCGGAAT
This sequence comes from uncultured Acetobacteraceae bacterium, assembly GCA_964236035.1. Taxonomy (GTDB): domain Bacteria; phylum Pseudomonadota; class Alphaproteobacteria; order Acetobacterales; family Acetobacteraceae; genus CAXSFF01. The sequence goes on along the minus strand of CAXSFF010000019.1, from coordinate 1,136 downwards.
CCAGCATACGGACGACCAGCAGAACACCGGCAACCACCCGGCGCCCGATAACCCGCAAGGCGGACCTGATAAATTCGGCGGCACCCGGGCTGGCGCCGAGAACGTCGAGGGGACGCAAACGGGCGCCGATGATGACCAGGTCGACCCGAAGAAGCCCTGAACCCTCGCCAAGCCGTCCAACCACAATCAGTAGCAGTCGGTCAGGCCTAGCCAGATCCAGTGAGGTTTAGACAGCTGCTGGCTATTGAACCTGGTCCGACTACGCTAGCTCGGCAACAGTTCGGCGATGTAGGGCGGAAGCGCAAAAGCGCCCTGGTGAACACCCGGCGACCAATATCTGGTCATGCCTGTTATGCCGGCGGTTTCACCGCGTTTCATAAGTTCATCGTAAGAAAGCTGCTGAATAGGATGTTTTGCGGCAATGCCTAAAGCCATAAACCCGCCAGCGTAGGTCGGCACAGCAGCGATGTAGGCCGAGACGTATGGAAAATGCCGTGCACGCCGTGCGCTGGTACTTTCCAACTCAGCAGCTTGCATGAACGGCACGCCGCATTGGTTGACTACCAGGCCGCCCGGTGTCAGCACACGTGCACAATTTTGATAGAAAGCATCGGTGAAAAGCGTTTCGCCCACGCCGGCGGGGTCGGTGCTGTCAACGATCACGACATCGAACGACCCGGCGTCAGCTGCGGCCAAGTAGGCAACTCCATCGCCGACGATAACCTGAGCGCGAGGATCATTCCACGCGTTGCCAGCGATGGCCGGCATGTGCTCACGGACCAGCCGGATAACGGTTCCATCGATCTCTACCATCACCGCCTGGCGCACGCGCCGATGCTGTAACACGCGGCGCAACACCCCCCCGTCGCCGGCTCCAATGATCAGGACGCGCTCTGCCGCGCCATGCTGGATCAGCGGCACGTGCGCGATCATTTCCTGATAGATGAACTCGTCCGCTTCAGTGATCTGCACGCAACTGTCGAGCAACAGCACTCGCCCATGCGAGGCGGTTTCCACGATGCGGATTTCCTGGAAATCGCTTTGTTCGCAAACGATTTCCCGCAGTATCCGGAAGGATTGCGTCCAGTCCGGGTAAAGCGTTACGGAAAGCCATTCCGTGTCTGGAATCATGGCGA
>CAXSFF010000018.1:0-11919 GCA_964236035.1 uncultured Acetobacteraceae bacterium | reverse complement strand
TGTCTGCCTTCGTTCTGCAAGTTGGCCATTTTTCGGTCTATGAGGTGACTGGGCCAAACACGTGTCCTGAACTTACCCCTGCATCTGCAACCCAAGCCTCCGGACTCGGTGCTGCGTCTGAACCTTTTATTCGAGTTCGGGTCTTGGCGAGTACCCCGGGGACGGTCGAGCCGCGCGCCATGCGCGTGCCTTTGCCTCAGCTTGCCGTTCCTGCTCGTCCCGCGCGGCTTTAATCCGCAGCAGCTCGGCCCGAGGCAGCGCCCGGACCTGCGCGTCGATCCTGGCGCGCTCCGCCTCGATACGTTGCTTCCGCCCGGCCTCCGCCTGGTCTCTCGGCACCCTGTCCTTTGCGGCTGTCCGCGTTTGCTCGAGCTCCCACTCGGACCAACGATGGTTCTCCGTCCTCCACCACGGCGCCATGCGCTCCTCCACCAGCCGGTCGCGGGTCGCGCGCATCGACAGGTCGGCATCCTGCGCCACCCGGATCGCATGCACCCCGTGCAGGGCGGTCAGCGCCCGCGCGTGCTGGATCATCCGGACGAACACCGCCGCGAACACCGCCGGCGGCAGGGCCGGCAGGCCGGCATCGGGTGACTTGGTATCGAATGCCCCATCCTGCTGCGGCAGACGGATCACGGCAGCGCTGAGCTGCAAAGCTTGGCGCGCCATCCACTGCTCGACCAGGCCTCGGCGCTGCTCCTGTTCCGGGAAGCGCTCCAACACAGCCGCCTCGAACCGCTGGAATTCGGCGCCAAGCTCCGGCTTGGCCATGGCCTTGGCCCATGCCGCAGCAACCGCGGCGGCACAGGCTTGGTCAGCGCCCACCATGGCCGCAACAGTCGTTTCCGCCGGCAGCGTCCAAGCCGCCCCGGCATCCTGAAGCGTCCCGAGCACGGCGGCCGCCTCTGGCGACAGCCCCGGCACCTCGACTGTCGCCTGTCTCCGCTGCTCGGCCAAGGTGGCCCGCACGCCTGCCTCGTAAGTGGCGCGGCGCGTGCTTTGCCGTGCGATCCAATCCGGGATTTCTGCAGCCGCCATCGTTGCGATCCCCCGCTCGACAGCCGCATCTCCGGACGCGAACATCCCCTTGCTGCCGCGCAGCTTGCCCAGCAACTGCGGACCCTGCTGGCGGAGCATCGCAGCCACGGCCACTTCGCTCCTATGGGCGTGGAGCAATGCGTCAAGCTGGAGCCGGGCGGCGGCGGGATCGCGATACGCCGTGCCCAGCAGGTCTGGCAGCCGGTCCACCGCTGCCAGGCGCTCCGCCAGCAGCGCCGCCACCTCGGCCTCCGTGGCTGGCCGCAGGCTCTCGGCCGGCAGCATCGGCGGCGGCCGCGGGTCGAGCCCACGCCGCTCGGCGTAGGCCCGGATCGCGGCCGGGTCGCCCTCGGCATAGTCCAGCGTGGTGTCCTTGGCCCGCTCGCGCCCAAGCTGCCGGGCCAACGCCGCCTCGTCGGCAAAGCTGTCGGCACTCCAATGCAGCGACACGGCGTCGCGGTGCCGGCTGAGCGCCACGTATGCCAGGTGGCGGTCCATGCCCTCGGTCGCCAGCACGTAGGCCCGGTCGACCGTGACGCTCTGCGCCTTGTGCACCGTCGCCGCGTAGCCGTGGTCAAGGTCGGCATACTCCGCCAGACTGAAACCGACCGTACGGCCGCGGCCGATGCCCTCTGGCCCGTCCAGCTGCACCGTCAGCCGGGCCGCCTCGCCGTCCCCGTCGATGCGCCGCACCGTGCCGAGCGTGCCGTTCTTCACGCCGAGCCCACGCTCGTTCCTCAGGAAGTAGACCCGGTCGCCCTCGGCCAGCGCCCGCTCGCCCACAGTCATGGGCAGCGCCTGCTCCGGCCCCAGCATCCCCGCGTCCTGCCGCCGGGCGCGCACCCGGCGGTTCAGGTCGGCCACGTCTACCCGGCGGTGCGCCAGGATGATCTGGCTGATCCCCGGCCGGACCGCGTTGTCCCTCTCGGCCAAGGCGACAAGCTGGTCCTTGGCCACGTCCAGCGTCGCGTGGCCATGGACCGCACCCGCTGCCCCGTAGCGGTCGAGCGCCGCCGCGGTGCGGCCGCTGGCCAACTCGCGCGTCGCATCGCGCTGCCAGGCCGTGCGCTGCCGCCGCACCTCGGTGATCTCGGCCACCCCGACCCGCTCGGCGATCGCCCGGAACGCCGCACCCGCCTCGATCGCCTGCAGCTGCTCGGCGTCGCCCACCAACACCACCTTGGCGCTGGCTGCGGCCGCGGCGGTCAGCACGCGCTGCATCTGGCGCGAACCGATCATGCCGGCCTCATCCACCACCAACACGTCACGCGCTTTCAGCAGCTCGCGTCCTCGCGCCCAGGCGTGTTCCAGGCTGGCGACCGTCCGGCTCTCAATGCCGCTGCCAGCCTCCAACCCCTCGGCGGCGATGCCGGACAGTGCTGCCCCGCGCACCCGGTAGCCCGCACCCGCCCAAACCTGACGGGCCACACCCAGCATGGTGCTCTTGCCGCTGCCGGCGACGCCGGCCACCACGGCCAGGTCACGCGCCCGGGTCACGTGTTGGAAGGCCAGCAGCTGCTCTGCATCCAGCTGGATGCCCTTCTCGGTCGGCGGCGGTACCTGGCGCAGCGACAACGGCACGGCATGGCGCGCCTGCCGGTCGAGCCCCACCGCGGCCGCCTCCATGCGGCGCTCTACCTCCACCATCTCGACCGTCGAGAAGCGGGCCTGCCCGTGGCCGTCCTCACCGACCCGCACCAAATCGGGCAACGCCTCCACCTTGGCCATCACGGCGGCAAACTGCGCGGCTTCCTCCGTCTGGCGGTTCACCAGCCGCGCCAGGTCCTGCCGCGTGAAGGTCGACTGCTGCTGCGTCAGCGCCTGCAACGCCAACTCCGGCCAGGCCAGCAGCCGCTCGCCGTTGCTGCGGGCAATGTCGCGATGCTCGTCGGCCCGCTCGGCCTGCTTGAGGCGCGCAGGTCGCAGGACCCCGGCCGGGCCGATCTTGTTCTGCGGTGCCAGGTCGATGCCGCGGGCGAAGTTGGAGCGGTGGTCGATCCGCACATCGTGGCCCACCTCGGCCAGCCGCGCGTTGGCCAGCTCCGCCCAGCGCTCCCGCCAGCCACGGAGCAACGCCTTGTCGTTCCAGGCGCGCTCCTTAAGGCCGAAGCCGGCTTCGTCGTGCTCGAACTCGCTCGGCACCACGCGTCGCATGGTCAGCAGCACGTGGGCGTGCGGCTGCGCGCCGCCATCGGACGCCGTGCCCCAATGCAAGTTGAGGTCGGCCACCATCCCGCGGGCCACGAACTGCTCGCGGACAAAATTCTGCACCAAACAGATTGCCTCGGCCTGGCTCAGCTCCCGCGGCAGAGCGACCTCAATCTCGCGGGCGAACACCGCGTCACGGCGCAGCTCGCGGGCGGTAACCTCGTTCCACAGCGTCTCACGGTCGAGCCAGCGATCCGGGGCGCCGCTCGGCAGCATGATCTCGCTGTGCGCGACGGCCTTGTCGAGGTAGTTGTGGGTGCGGCCGAGCTCCTCGTCGTGCAGCGCCTCGCCGGCCCGGTAGGCCGCCGCCGCAACCACGCTGCGGCCTTGCGTGCGGCCGATCACCTTGGCCTGAAAGTGGTAGATCGCCATCCCGACCCGAGCGTACCAGGGCTGGCAGCAACATTGCAACGCAATGTTTAAGCGCGCCTCAAAACGATCTCCGCTGCGCTCCGATCCTGAGGACGCGCTGCCCATGACGGTACTGGGTCACGTCAAGCCGAAGCGTGTCCGGGCGATCGGAGGGCTACCAAGCCGCTATGCCGCCTGCCGGATGAACAACGCCGGAACAGCCGCCAGGCTTCGGGCGACCGGGAAGCGATGCGGCTGGTGGCTCAATGGATCGGCACCGTAGCGCAGGCGAGAGAAGCCTGCCCGACGGACGTGGCTGAAAGGCCGGCTACCGGCCAGGTGGCGTCACCGGTTGCTGCAACACAATGACAATTGGCGTTGGCGGGGCCGACCCGACCTTGAAGCCGACCCAGCCCGAGACCGCAGTCGTCAGCATGGCGGCCGCCCCGACCAGGATGGCGATCCTCCTCGGCGTCTCCCAGATCGCCTGCTTCGTCTCAAGCCGGGTGTCCATCCTCGGCAGCTCCATCCTGAGGGCTTGTTCATCGTTAAGGCTTGCTCGTCGTCGCCCGCGAGGTTCGATTCTACCTATGCCGGCGGACACGCCCAGCGAGTCGGCACCGTAGCGCAAGATGGCAGGAGAAGCTTGTGCAGCGTCGGCCAAAAGATTTTCGCAGAAACCTTCGATCGGAGTGCGATAGCTCGCAACGTCACGCCGGAGCCTGGGTGCGGGTCATCAACACAGGAGCACCCCAATGGCTGACAAGACCTTCGACCTCGACGGCGCCGACGCCGCTTTCAAGGCCCGCAAGAAAGCCCTCGCCGAGCAACGCGACCGCAACCGCGCCGAAACCCGCAACCGCATCGGCGACCTCGCGGTCCTCACCGGCATCCCGAACGGGCGCACGGCCGAGAACTTGGCCGGGTGCTTCGTCTGGGCCAAGCAGCAGGCGCATGCCAACCCCGCTCTGAACAAGGAGTGGGACCGACTCGGCGCCACGTTTCTCGGCAAGTCCCGAGGATCCCGCAAGGATGCCGACGCAAGCCGCAGCGCCGATCACAACAGCGACGGCCGAGGAGACGGCGATGCGGCGCCGTCGCCCAAGGGCGAGCCCGGCTGCCGTGCTGATGTGGGACTTGGCGACCTGCTCGCGCGCGCTGCGGCAGAGTGAGCAGGCCATGGCGCGGCTGCTCAAGGCGCAAGCCTTGAGCGCGGCGCAGGATTGGGCGGCCGAGCGGCGCGCCCGCACCCGTCATCTGATCGAGCTGGGTGGCCTGGTGGTCAAGGCTGGCTTGGTCGAGCTGGCCGAGGACGACCGAGCTACGTTGTTAGGCGGGTTCCAGGATCTCGCCGACCGGTTGCGCGGTTGCGGCCCTGACGACGAGCGGCCCGCGGACCTCAAAGCGCGATGGCGGCGACGAGGCTTGCGTACGTTCGACGCCGATGCCGCCGCCAAGGCATCGGGTGGCCGGGAGACGGGCACAGGGGAGGACGTCATGTCGTCAGCCTGACAAGGCCATCACCGTCCGATGCCGGGTGTCATGCCCCGGCATCGGCGCTTTGGCATCGGCTCAGTGCTGGATGTTGCCGCGTTCGTCAGCACAAGGCGGCGAGCGCATCCGTCAGTCCCGTGTGGCGATTCAAAGCCCTCCCAGGCCGAAGACCACGAAGATGACGACCGGCATGGCAAGCCCAATGACCTCTCCGTAGCTCATCAGTTCACCCCTTCAGGACGCGTTGCGGTTGCGATGGGTGGCGAAGGCCGCCCGGCCTTGTCCAGGAGCAGCAGCCTGCTGCCAAAGGTCAGGCCATCGCCGGCGCCGGCGGCGGCCAGGCAGAGGAGGAAGTTAGTCACAACGTTGTCGGTCATGCCAAAGGTCCCGCGTGCGGCGGCGTGCAGGCCGGCGCGGGCGCCACCCACCATGCGCTCACTCATCGCTCGATCGGGAAGTCCTCGGCGCGGAACATAGCGATCGGCGCGAGGCGCTCGATGCGGCCGCCGGAATGCTCCCGCAGCACCCAGCCGTCGGCGAAGTAGGTCATGATCTCGCCTGCCTCGCGCCGCCGCGCCAAGGCGATTTGTGCGGCCCACTCCAGGTCCTTGAAGTACTCTTGGATCGTCATCTTAACGGCAGGCGTGTCGTGGTCCATGTCGGCAGCCTGGCTTGGGATGCGTCATAAAACAGAATGGGCAGCATAGCACGACGCGCGGCACATGCTGAGAACACGGCCGCCTTGCCCGACAGCTCCGTGCAGGCGCCCAGCATCATCAGCCCTGAGGCTCACGCAGAAGTTCCAGGCATCCCGGTCACCCGCCTGACGTTGAGCGGGGCGGGCTGGGGGCACCGGCTTGGACATGGTTCGCCAGGCAGGAAAACGGAGGGTTCGTTACCTGTCAGGTCTGGACGGAGTAGCGCAACTTGGATACCCGTTTGCCTGGCAATAAACCCGTGTAGGATTCTACATGTCCGAACCGAACGTCTGCAAGGGTTCCTTGCTCAATGCCGCATTACGCGGCCTTGCCAGTCCGGCACCGAGACCATAGCCGTCTGGCCGGCTCGCTGGCAAGGTGTGTCTGGTTACCGGCGGCGGCACCGGGATCAGCCGGGCTACCGCGCTGCATCTGACGCGCGAAGGAGCGAGAGATATCGTGATTGCTGGCTGCCGCCAAAGTGTGGGGGGAGGAGGGAGCCGCCGCAGTCCAGGCAGCGGGAGCGGAGTGCCTGTTCATCATGGCCGATGTCACGAAGGGCGCGGAGATGGCGGAGCTGGTCGCGGCAACGCTGCGCCGCTTTGGATGGCTTGATGCGGCGTTTAACAACGCGGGCTTCCAGGAGCGCCGCGCACCGGTAGCTGACCAAGACAAGGCCACGTATGAGCGTGTGTTCGACACCAACGTGCGGGCGCTGTTCCAGGGCTTCCGCCATCAAGTTTCCGCCGTGCTGGCCGACGGGGGCGGCGCCATCGTGAACAACACCAGCGTTAGCGGTATCCGCAACCCGAACCCTGGGTTGTCGCTCTATTCTACCTCTAAGGTGGCCGTGGCCAGCCTCATACGGCTCACCATTTTATCAAGCAGTCACCTTCAGGTCCACAATGGCTTCGATCTGGTTTCGCAGCCTTGCTCGCCGGCCGATCTTCGAGCGATCCCGCTCCCGCATGGATGCTCGGAACTCGTCGCCCTCCTGCTTCCGCCACGCTACGCAAACCTCGTGGATCGCTGCTCGCGCATGCCTGCGCCGGAGATCCATTTCAACATGAAGGTCGGATAGGTTGTTAACCTCCAGCACTGCTGGATCAATGACTTTCCGCCGAAAATCCTGCCCGTCCGCGTAGGCTTCTGGAGGAACGCCTAGCAGCTCTCGGAATCGCTCGATCGAGAAAACTTCAACACAGGTTTGAAGGTTGATCCGGAGACAAACCAGCTCGTAAAGGGCAATCGAGTATTTTGAGGCCATGGCGTACGTGACTTCGCACCGAACCCGGCCCCATCGGTTGCTCCGCGCCAGCGCGGCACGGAGCTTGTTAGGGATCCCGAAGCGCAGGGTGGCATTGTCGCCGTCCCGGTCGTCGGTGTCGGTGAACTCCAGGAGATGGGTTTTCATCGTCCGTGGCTCGCCTCGCGTCGAGACGTAGTGAACGACAACCTGGATGTTCATCAACTTGTCCAGGGACGCCCGGATGCGGTCGTTGCTCTCGTGCTTCGTGAGTGTCCGCCGGATGCTAGAAAAGGTCAGCTCCCATTCTGCGTCCGCCTGGGTCATTTGGCTGCTGTCGTGGGCATGCTGGAATAAGAAGTTCTGGATAGCTCGATCTGCGGCCTCAAGTTGGTGGGCGCCAGTGATCTCGATCAACTCCGAAGGCTTCGGGAAGCCTGCTACGTTGGTCTTCTGCGCGATGGTCAGACTTGATCCCATAATGGAAGGTTATGCCGGATCAGGACCCTGCTGCAAGTCTTGGTCTGAACATTAGGAGGTACGCCCACTTGGTCTGGATTGCCCTCCGTCGAACCCCTGGTGTACGCCCACTTGGTCTGAATTAAGGCTCAGTAAGGGGCGGTCCACTCCATCTTAAGCTCTTAACATATCCCTGAATGCCTCTGTCATTGGCTGCGGAATAACTTTCTCCGCTCGTTGCGCACTTCCTCTCCTACTCCCCTGCTTTCAGCCTTTTCGAGGCCATCTAAAAGTTATCCACAACCTTCCTAGATTCTAATTTCTCTTAGCTTCAGATTCGGGCTCGGCAACCTGCTGAAAACAAACGGTGATTCGGCTCTGATTCAGACTAAGTGGGCGGGTTGTTCAGACCAAGTGGGCGTACGATTCAGACCAAGTGGGCGGGCTATTCAGACTAAGTGGGCGTACCCGCCAGACGGCCTATGCTGGCCCCGAAGCGTCTTAAGGGAGCCTGCTCGTGTGCGGTCGATACGCCGGCTTTCGTCCGCCGGAGGCGCTGCGCAACGTGATCTGCACGACTAACCCGCTCGGCAACTTCCAGCTGAGTTGGAACGTCGTGTAGCGAGAGAAAAGGCGGCTGGTCCTAGTCCCCAGCTCCGGGCGATCCCTATTGCCAAGGACCGAGGCGTTCCCCCAGCCGTAGCGGGCATTCGGCACGGCTGCGCGGCACAATCGAGGCAGTCGCGGTTGGCCGCCGTATCCCGAAGCGGGTCTGACCCCTGCCCTTTCTGGCTCAGACGTCGCCGAAAGTCCGTTGCGCCTCGTGCTTGCGATAGAGATCGTCGATCGCGCGCTTCAGAAGTTCCGAGTTGTCGCATGCGAGCCGCGCGCGGAGGATAGCGACCTTCTCGACGGTCGCACGGTCGAGATAGCCGCCAATATGCTTCAACCCAACACGGGACCTAGTCCGCGCAGCAGGGTCATTCGCCCGAGGCTCAGCGGGTGCAAGCGGCGGTGCGGTGACTGGCGCGGCCTCCTGCATGGCCGCGAGGAACGCATTCGGCTTTTTCCTGTCGACGCTCATGCTGTCTCTTTGTGCAAACGTGCAGGAATGCCATCGTGCAATTGTGCTTTGAGGTGCTTCCAGAGAGCGGCGATCTCGGCGGCAGCTTTTCCGGACGGCTCGGTTTCCAAGGGTGTCAGGCCGTCGCGGCTGGCATCGCGATGTACCTTGAGGCGATGGATGACGGAGGGCGCCATCGGCAGGCCGATGGTCTCGAACACCTCACGCGCCGCGTCGACCTCGCTCTGACTGTTCGGGGTCGCGAGGTTGAGGACGGCAAGAGCGGGCTTGCCAGTTGTGCGTGCTAGACGCGCGATGCGGTTGACTTGCTCAAAGGCCTCTATGTCGGCGGAGCAGGGGATAACGACTAGATCGGCGCATTCAACGGCGGCGGGCGCTTCGCTGCTGCGCGCAGGAGGCGTGTCGATGACGGCTAGGTCACATCCGGCGGTTTTAGCGCGAGCGAGCTCGTCGATAAGGTCGTTCTCTGTCGTGAAGCGGACGACGGGCATGGGCCGATCGCGGGCGGCGCGGCGGCGGCCCCATTGGGTTGTCGTCTGCTGGGTGTCCATATCGAGGGCGAGCACGTTAAGCCCCTCACCAGCCGCCGCTGTCGAGATGCAGCGGGTGAGGGTAGATTTGCCGACCCCTCCCTTGTTCATGGCAACCGCAATAACCTTCATGTGCAAGCGTTCCGTCGTTCAATGGTGCATATGTGCACAAATGCACCATTGAACTTTGCAGCCTTGCAGGCGTGCGTCAATGACGCCGGCCGAGTGGAAACCACGCCTAAATGCCTTGTCCAGCTCCGTTCATCCCAGCACAGCAAGCGCCCATCAGCATTTGTGCACGCGTGCATTTGTGCACAGCTGCACCATCACTGATTCAGCCGTCCGGCTTTTCGGGCGCGGCTCTCAGGGCAGGCTGCAGGCCGCGCAGGTTTACGGGAGAGAAAAGGTAAGCCTTCCTCTCTGCGCCGCCTCGGCGTGATGGCGATCAGCCCCACTTCCAGCTCCCCTTCAGGCACCCGCAAAGGCCAGGTCCGTCCAACCTTGTTGGCCGCAGTCCATAGAGCCCGGTCCGCAGGGCCCGTTACGTCTCTTGCGACCGTGGCCCGGCATATCGGCAAACCGCACGTAGGTCATTGACCGAATATGGCAAATATGACATGCATTCTTAGAGCCCGCTTTAGAACGGCACCCATCCACAAGATATAGTAAGTTTTACCTAATTAGCCGCCATAGCTGTATCTAAAAGGTATTCTCAAACGGGCATTTAGATGAAACCACCGGTTCGCCATAGCGGCCGGCCGGAAGCCGAAACGTCCGACCAGTCGAAGTTTCGCCCCGTAGTATGGATGGGCAGCAGCCGGAGCAATATCTCGGAGATGCCGCCACAGGTGAAGACATCGTTCGGTTTCCGCCTGTGCGAGCTGCAGCAGGGCGGGACACCGCTGGACATGAAGCCGCTACCGCAGTTCGGGGGAGGAGTCTACGAGCTGCGCGACAGCTTCAACGGCGACGCCTACCGAACGGTCTACATCGTGAATTTAGGGAAGGCGGTCTACGTGCTGCACGCCTTCATGAAGAAGTCGAAGTCGGGCATCGGCCTTCCGAAGCCAGACAAGAAGCTGATCGAGACACGCCTGCGACGTGCGCGCGAGCTGGATGCGAAGGGGGACAAGCCATGAGCGGGACGGATTTTGAGGAGAGCAGCGGCAATGTCTTCGCCGATCTGGGCTTCGGCCCGGAGGAGGCGGAGGAGCTAACGGCCAAGAGCACGCTGATCCTCGCCATGAAGGGAGTGATGACGAACCGCGCCTTAACGCAAAAGCAGGCTGCCAAGGTCTGCGGCACGGACCAGCCGACGCTGTCAAAAGTGCTGCACGGCCGTATGGAAAGCGTCACCCTCGACCGCCTGGCGCATTGGCTGACGGCGCTTGGACAGGATGTGGAGATCACGGTCAGGCCTGCGCCTGCGACCCGTCACGCGCGGCTGCACGTGGCGGCATCGGCATGATCCAGGGGTCATTTGACCGTTTGCTCAAAACTGCACGCCGCCTTTATCAACCAAACACAGCCACGGTGCATTTGACGTGAATGCCGCCCTTGAGGGCATAGCGTCGAGTGTCATACAAACAACGCGATGGGTGAACGGGCCAGGAACATCAGCGTCCCTAGAATGTGGCAAAGGGTTGTGGGATGGTCAACGTTTGTGGGACGTATTCTGTGGACGGGAAAACAGCCCCTGAACGGAGGGTTCCGGAGCCGTCCAGAGAGTGGACGGTTGCGGGACGACTAAACAAAATCAACAGTATTCACTTTGATTCGGGCTTAGCGTTGTCTGCATGACACTTGATGCTATGCCCTCTATATTATGCTTTCCGAGTTCATAGAGCGTGCCCAAGTTTCATAAAGATAGTTGGTTTTGCCTCGAGTGCTCAGCTCAATACTCTTGTCACAGGAAGTTTATGGATAAATATTCGGCTGGTTGCAGCTATCGTGGCATCAACAGAGCAGGCGCGGAATTTGGCGATGATTGGGACGGGTGGACAGGGCAAACATTCTATAATGTCCCAAGAAATCCAGAGCTAACATCGGAACTGAAATTCTATGCTGCCAAAGGCTTCAATGTACTGCGATTGCCTATTTCCTGGGAACGGGCACAGCAGTCTTTAAATGGGCCACTTGACCAAGAATATATTGCTAGTATCTTAAAGTTTGTTGACCAGGCCAACGTCTTAGGTTTCGAGGTAATCATTGATCTACATAACTACAATCGTTATGCTGTAGCAGCATTTGATAGTAAAGGTGGTCAAACTAACAAATATCAAAAGCAAGTCATGGGAGACAGCGTTTTAACTGTGCAACATCTAGTTGATTTTTGGTCAAGATTATCAAAGATTTTCCTGGAAAACCCAAAGGTTATTTTTGGCATTATGAATGAACCACATGATTTTTCTATCACGTCCAACGAGTGGTTTTCAGGCCTACAGCTTGTTGTCAATGCAATACGAGCAACAACATCGAACCAACTAATTTTAATCCCAAATAGTCGCGGTTCTGATGTCGATCATTGGGATAGCTATGCACCGAACGGAGGAGCACTCGATAGCGTAGCAGCTCTTACGATCGAAGATAGCTCAAACAACTATGCTTTTGACATGCATGCTTATCAGGATTCTCCGAACTCTGTGGCTTCATATGTTGAACTCGTCAGGCCAGTTACAGATTGGGCAATCGCAAATCATAAAAGGTTGTTTCTTTCAGAATTTGGCGTTGTCAATGACGCCAAGAACGGAGCAGCGGCTCTAAGTGAGTTACTCCGATATCTAAATAACAATGCAAGCGTATGGGTTGGCT
>CAXSFF010000017.1:0-12163 GCA_964236035.1 uncultured Acetobacteraceae bacterium | reverse complement strand
CCTAACCTATTGAAAGGATTTAGGCCAGCCGGATTTGCAGAAGTCTTGAATTCTGCATGATGATCCACGTCGTTAAGTTGTGCGCCGGCCGGTTCGAGTGCAACTTCGCAAGGCTGCCTGCCGAAACGAGTGCGCCGGACCGGTGATGATCATCGATACGACCAATTGACCCGACCGGAACGGCGTAGCTACAGTACCGAAAAGCCGAGGTGCAGCCATGAAGTCTGTAAAAAGCGCCTTGCTGGTCTTTCTGTTGTCAATCTTGGGTGTTGCTGCGCGCAGCGCGCCTCTGGACCTTGTCCCCGTGCCGCTCGTAACGCCTCCTCCGGACACTTCGGGCGGCTTCGCGGTCAAGCGGCCCAGCTTCGGGGGCGGCCCGCCCCACGACGACAATGGAGCATGGCTCAATCCAGTCTGGCAGGGCAACCTCGTCGGCCAGGGTAACGCAACCAAGCTGGCTCCCTTCGATCTGAAGAACTGCACCGGCGGGCAGCTCTCGGGCTGCACTTCACAAGGTATAGAGTACGATCTGGTCGGGGGGCTGAAGTCGAATCTTCCCGTCTGCCCCGGTTCAATACCTGGTCACTTGAACTGGTATGGTCGAGCGGTCACCTATCGCGGGGACCTAACCTTCTCCGACAAAGCAGATTCTGACAGCGACTGGGATTGGGAGTAGGCTGCTCTTAATGGAGGTGCTCTCCTGCCGGGGAACACAGGAACCATACACCTGGAATTTGACGCGGAGGAGGTCACCGACAAGTTCCACAATGGGTGGTGGGCGGCGTTTAGTGCAGCCGTAGACGCGAACATCGGTTTGCAAAACATTTATGTTTCTCATCGGCCTGCTATCGTGACTGGACTCCTTGGAATTGATTTTGTTCACCCACAAACTGAGGTGCATCCCGTGTGGGCGATGGTCATTCAGTTGAACAGCAACCGTCGCGACACGGTTTACGCTTACTTCGTTCGGAACTGGGGGGATGAAGGTTTTTGCAGCCATGAGCAGCATAACTGGCGCACTCAGAACAACACCTACATACTCGATTTCACGTCCGCTTATTCTGCCGCTTTTCCTACTGATAGGCCGGAGTTCCCGAAGGTCACATGTGGACGCAACTGGTCGGTCAACAGTGATGTGGCGTTTCCGCACGCGTTTTATGCGGACCCGCTACATCAAATCATCGGCCAACCTCCGGTCAACCCCGGGAGAATGCGGCTGCAAGTGATCATCGGTGATCCTCACGACCACACGATCTTCTACGGCCTAGTACATATCGATTACGGACCATCAAGCAGGCCTGGGCCACTCTCGGACGCCAATGGCCCAGAGATACCCTGCACTTCCATCGAGGATTCGTGGTTTGCCAAGAGAATAGTACCCACATCCATGCTGCGGCGGCGTGGGCAGGAGCTGGAGCGGCGAGCCGAGTACGGCGAACCCGAACAGCAATTCGCGCAAGTGCTGCGTAAGCTAAAGCCCGATCAACAGAGCCGTTACAAAAAGCTTGTGCTATCGTCTCGTCACCCGACGGCGACCAGGGAGGTTCCCTCCGACGACCATACGTCGTCAGTCGCGACTGGGGGAACCTTCCCATCTGTTACCGCCTCAATCGAGCATGTGGCGGATGAATCTGAGACGAACAAAATGCTGAACAGATTCTCGGCACTCTGCAGCGTATCTTCCCGTGCAACTTTGCAGGTCGGGAAGAGTACGGTCGATTGCCGAACCATGCCAAAATGACCCGACCGCCGGAGTGCTTAGTCTCAACGGTTTGGTTCCGAGAGAATTACTGAGCATGCATTGGCCGTGCGGCTGAGAGGAACAGAAAAGTAGCATAAGGCGGATTGCTGCCGAGTGACCGCCAAAGTGGGCAATAAAGTTTTTCCTTGAATTGCCACGACGTAATTTTATGTTGTGCCACCGTTTCGCAAAAATCCCCGCAAAAGAGGGGATTCCGCATGGGACTTTTGGATAGCCTTACGCCGCTTTTCTGTTTTTCTCAGCCGCACAGGCCTTCATCGCGCGTGACGACGGTTCCGTGGCTATCCTGCCTCCAAAATCAAGAATAAGGCAGAAACATACGGTAGGCGGGCAACCGTGAGGCGTTCCCTGCATCCAAGGCATCGGCTTTAATCGTTATGCGCTGCTACCGGGCGCAGGGGGAGGGCATCGTGCCGAACTTGGAGAGTGACATCGTGGGCCAGGTGGCGCGGCTGCCGCTTCGACCTTCGGAGGCGAGTGCCCTGCTGCCGCTGCACGAAGCGGTCATGAACTCTCTCCATGCCATCCAAGACAGGTTTGACGACAAGGGCATTGCTGAGGGAGGCCGGATCGACATTCGCGTGCTGCGCGAGGAGGATGGCTCAAAGCTCGGCCCAATCGTTGGCTTTGAGGTGACGGATAACGGCGTCGGGCTGAATGACGACAACTATCAGTCGTTCCGCACGCCCTTCTCGATGCTGAAGGTGAAGCGCGGCGGCAAGGGCGTCGGTCGGCTTGGCTGGCTCAAGGTGTTCAAGGATATTCGCGTCCATTCTGGCTACCAGACGCCGGAGGGCATCGCATCGCGGGATTTCAATTTCATCTTGCGCAAGCGCGAGCAGATCGTGATGCACCATGAGGGGCTGAACGGCCACAGCGACCTCGGCACCAAGGTGACGATGAAGCTTTTCATCGAGCCTTACGGGACGAAATGCCCGGTCAAGACCAACACCATTGCGCTCCGGCTCATTGCTCACTTTCTGCCGATCTTCGCGGGCGACAAGGCACCGGCCATCTACCTGCATGATTCTCAGGATGGTGAGGTTCTTGACTTGAAAGAGGAGTTCAAGAGCAAGGTCAAGCGGAGCAGCGAAGTGTTGCTAGAGATCGACGTGGACGGCGAGCGGCAGCCGTTCATCGTTCGGCATATGCAGTGCGACAAGTCGATCAGGCCGCGCGGCGGTCAAAACCACTGGCTCTGCTTTTGCGCCGATGATCGGGGCGTGAAGGAATACCCGATTGACGAACAGATCGGCCTTGCGCTGCTCGACGGCGAAGACATTTACGTGGGTGCGGTGACGGGCGACTTCCTCGATAAGCACGTCAATCCGCAGCGTACCGATTTTACGTTCGAGGTGGAGGATAGCCGCGTCCTGCGGCGGCGCGTGGCTGACAGCGTGCGCGAGTTCCTTGGCAATTACATTGAAGCGGCGATGGCGCACAAGCGGTCGATGACGCTATCCATCATCGCCAAAAACCCGCAATATCTCTACCTGCTCCCTGACATGGACGGGTTTCTTCATAGCCTTGCGCCCAACAGCACGTCCGAGGAGGCTATCATTCAGGAGATGTCGCTGAACCGCTACCGGCGGCAGCGGCGCTTCAACGGTGTCAGAGATGAGATCAAGGGCGCGGAGCGGTTCACTGACGCCATTGCCGCCAAGGTTCAGGAATACAAAACCTACATCGTGGACGATCAAAGGGGCGCGCTCGCGGAGTATGTCGTTAAGCGGAAATCGGTGCTGGATTTGCTCGATCAGCTCCTTGGCTTCAACGACCCGGAGAAGGGCAAGTACGAGCTGGAAGAAGCGATCCATAGCCTGATCTGTCCGATGCGCGTGGACTCTCACCAGCTCGATATCGAGGATCATAACCTTTGGATTCTCGATGACCGGCTGGCGTTCTTCAACTTCTTCGCCTCCGACCGCCCCATGTCGCAGATTACCGCCTCAGAATCCGGGCGGGAGCCGGACATCGCGTTGTTCTATGATAGTTGCATCGCATGGCGTGAGAGCGACCGGGCCTGCGACACGGTGATTCTGGTGGAGTTCAAGCGCCCCGGCCTGCCCGATTATTCCGACAAGAATGACCCGTTCTTGCAGCTGATGGATTACGTGTCGCTGTTCCAGTCGGGCAAGCATGTGAAGGATCGCAAGGGCCGCATCATTACCGGCGTCGGCAAAAACACCGCCTTCCACTGCTACATTGTAGCGGATATCACGGACGGGCTTCGACGGAGGCTACAGGGCCGCTTCCATCCGACACCCGATGGACGCGGCCTGTTCGGTTACACCTATGGGCCTGACGCCTACGTGGAAGTCATTCCATACGACAAGCTGCTAACCGATGCTCAGACGCGCAACGCCATCTTCTTCCAGAAGCTTGGTCTGAACGGCTGAAGGTAGATCGGATTTACCGCCCGGTTGCCGCTTTTGTAGAGGCGAGCGCTTGCCATGCCATGTCGAACGGAACCCCCATCCACCACGTCCAGTAAATTGAGGAGATAATCGCATCGAAACCGACGCCAACCAGCAGCAGGCCAATCAGGAGCTTGCATGTTGATCCGATAATGATGCGTTTAGTGCTGCGTCCGGTGGTGATCCCATCTAGAATCCAAAAATAGAAAATGACCACGACGCACGAAGTGACGATAGTGGACATCAAGAAGAAGATATATTGCCAAACGAGAACTTCAGGGCTCCGGTTGGAATTTGCCGATATCATTGTCAGTATCAAGATAGCGAAGCCAATAATGCTCGCGATGCTGCCAACCAGATTGATGATCTCGAACTTACTTGCTTTCGTCCAGACCGAACCCGACATAAACCAGCTCTCCCAAACTCTCTGATCGGCTTACAGCGTGATGGATGGGCCACGGGGTCGATCCAGGCCACGCTCATGACTATGCCTTAGTCGCTCGACTCTGTGCTTTACGGCCCTGAACCAACACTTTTGTCACCAGGGGCCATATCGGGTCAGGCAAGCGCTGTGATGCGGATGCCTATGTCGGGGTTGAGGCGGCCGTAGGGGGGATCACGCTTGTCTGGGCCAGCGGCGCCGGCGTTCCGCAGACGCTCGGTTGCGGCACGAGATCCCCGGCGGCGCAGTAAGTGGGGTCTGGGGAGCAAGCGAACGGAAAACCGATGTAAGGCCGTGTCGCGCAACTTGTCGCAGAGCCTCGCCTTTGTGCGACATGTATTTGCGACAGAAAAGTGCCCGGCCCACCTGGGGCGCGGTGGCGGTCGCGGAACTTAGAAGTTGTGCTACTGCCCTGTAACTGCTGGTCCGGTCGGGCTTACATAGGTTTTCCGTTCGTTTGCTCCCCAGACCCCCTAAAGGCCAAGATAGAGGCTATCCGCGCCGCTCAGGATGCTCCTGTGAGCCTTCACGCATTGGCCGCCACGTTGACACAGCAGGGCATCCCGACGCCGCGTGGAGGTGCCTGGACCGCAACAGCGGTGCGCCGGGTGCTGGCTCGCACTGAGGATACACGGTTGGACAAGCCCGGCGAATTTGAGGTTGCGGCTGGTGACGGCAAATGGGTTGGCATCGTCATGGAAATCCAGGATGGTCAGCGTATCCTTGCCGCGCGCAGCTTCCTGAACTAAGGCACGGTCGGCGCGCGACGCCAGAGCGCGTAGGAACATGCGCTGCCGTTCCCGGTTGTCGCAATAGGGCGGCAGTCTTCAAGTGCCGTGGGTTGCGGATTCTGCCGCATCAGGTTCAGCCAGCTTTCCGCGTTCTGCCGTGTCAGCACCATGTCAAACCCGGCGCTGAGCTGCACCAGCTCTTGTTGGCGGGTCCGTTCGCCATACCAGTATCCGCCGTAAATCCCGAGCGCCAGGATGACGCCGACGAACACCGTCAGCCACCAGTAGCGCATCAGCACCACCCTATCGACGGCGGCAGGGATTTCGGCGGCGGCTTGGCGCGCGAGACGTCCGCCGGCCAGCGCCTGGGAATCTTCCAGGATCGCGGTAAGGCGCGCGTCCAGCGTTTCAAATTTTTGCTGGCACTGACCCGGCAGCATGACCAGTTTTTCGGTAATGATGTCGAGTTCTTCAAAAACCGGACGAAGCGGATCGCGGTCGGTGATCCCGGCCTCCGCGGCGACCCGTAGCAGCCGCGCCGGGATATACCGGCTTGACATCAGGGAAGCCATGAGGCCACCGGCGCGAACGAGGCTTCCATTTCCCGGCGCCACAGGGCAACCATCTGCCGGGCGGTGGGTCCAAGCTTTTCCTGGCCTTCCTTGACCCGTCCAAGCTCTGCCTCGGCAAAGCTGAGGCGACGGCGGTCAATCTCGAACATGGGCGCAAGGCGCGGCATCCGTAGGACACGCGCGCCTCGTTTGACGGCTGCCAGGAAAATCGGATGCGTCACCACCGGGTCAAAGGCAGTGCGGGCCACACGGCCGAGCGGGACGGTTCCCTCGTTCAACACCAGTGCCGTTTGCTCAGGTTGGAATATCGCTTCTAGGTCGCGAAGATAGGACAGGTCATCGAGGTCGCTGCTCAGGAAGTGCATGGCGACGGGTTGCACGCCGTTCGCTGACAGGAAGGGCGCGAGGTCGAGGGACTGCGCCCAAGTCTTGAGGACCAAGTCACCGCCGCCAAGGTCGAGGTATGCCGAAAAGCCTTCCTCAATCTGCCGGTCCACGAAGCCATTGAGCCATAGCCGCACATCGTCGTCTTCGGGACTTGGCGGACGGGCGACGTTGGCGAAAAAGGCCGCGAGGGTCGCGTTAGTCCTGTCACAGTCCGCGATGATGGGTTCACCGCCACGCTCAATCGACCGCTCCACACACCACCGGATGAAACTGGACTTGCCGGTTTTGCCGCGACCGAGTGCCAGCACCAGCCTTGGGACAGCGGACGTGCGGGTTTCAGCTTCAGGCTCTATCACGGCGGCGTTACTGATTTTTGCCATCACTGTTTCCTATTCCTTGAGGGGGTCTGGCATTTTGCGGGACCGTTCGTTCATCTCTTTAAGGACGCGTTCGAGGTCGGTTTGCGCACCTGGTTTCTCAGCAGCCTTGGGTGGCGCGACCGAGACAGGCTGGACAGGCTGAGGCTTGGGTTGCGGCTTTGGCGAAGGTGTTGGGACCGGAACGGACGCGTTTAAACGTGCTTCGGTGGAAGCCTTGTCCTTCGCCTTCTTGCCATCACGGGTTTTGCGGACCTGTAGCCAAGTCAGTCGTGCGCGCTCAGCATTTGCCGGGTTTCCGTCCGTGTCCCAAAGCTGTTCTTCGGCAAATACCTTGGCGAGTTCCGACCAATTAGGCTTGCCGGATTCCGCGACCGTGGCAGCGAAAACGTCGAAGTTGGCGTTCATCCAACGATAGAGGACTGAGCGGCGGCCAGCGGATGCAGCCTTGCGTATTCGATCAACCTGACTGGGTGGGCTGCTCATGCAAGCAGCCTAACACATCGAGGCGATTCGTCAATCCATGTGTTGCATCCGAGGCTAAACGAGGCTATTCGTTTTGTTGTGAATGTCATAGAACTAATTCCACACACCAAGGGACCGCCTGACGGCTGTCCAAGAGGGAAAAGCCATGCCATATATCCCCGAGGAAAAGATCGACCACGTTTTAGAACGCGTGGACGACGCCGTTGATAGCGTCCGACTTCAGACACAGGCGATAGACATGTTGCGCGAACACCTGGCGGACCTCACGAAAATCACGGTTGACGTTCACGGCGCTGTGACAAAGGAAAGCGGCGATGGCGGCCTTGAGAAGCTTCTGGCCGAGATTGCCGAGACCGGCCGCGCGAACCACGAACTGCTGAAACGGCTACTCGCGAAACCGTGACAGCCACCTTCAACGTATGGGCTGCCGGGTCCGCCGCTGGCGCGAAAGCGATGGTGGACTACATGATTCGGCCTACGCTGGACCATGAGCGAGCGCAGTATCTTGGCGCGCCTGAACTGCGTTCGGACCTATCGCCAGCCATGGCCGAACGGCTTGGGATAGACCGGACGCAACCGCTGAGCGTGGAAGCGCTCAGCCACCTGTTCAACGCCAGCCGCGTCGATGGGAAAGCCATCGTTGGGAAGCACCTGAACAAGCCGATGCGCTCGCTTGTCGAGACGTTCGGCCTTCACCCGGTAGACAAGCCGGAAGGCGAGGCCCTGGCGAACGTCCTGGCGGGCAAGCGGGTGGACGGCAGCGAGGTTGACGGGCCGGTTGCCGGGGCGCTCAAACGCTTCCACGCGGCGATGGAACCACGCCGCAACTACCAGCGGCTCATCCACGCGACCCGCCCGCCGGTCGGTGGCATCGATATCACTTTCTCGGCCGACAAGAGCGTAAGCGTGGCCTTCAGCCTCGGCAGCGAAACCGAGCGGCAAGCCATCCTTGGCATTCATCAGCGCGCGGTATCCGATGCGCTCGCCTTCGTGGAAAAGAAGATAGCCTTCGCGACCAAAGGCCACGCGGGCAGGGATGGCGTTGAACGCGGCGAACTCGCCTGGGTGACGTTCCAGCATTTCACGGCACGGCCGGCCGTAGACATCGTGCGCAAGGACGCGGACGGCGTGGACTACACTGACCGGCGGGAGGTGCGGACGATGGCAGCGCCGGACCCGCAGCTTCATTCGCATTCGGCCATCTTGAACAGCGTCTATTGTCCCGCCAGCGGCAGGGTTGGCGCTATCGACCTAGACCTTTTGGAAGGGTTCGTGAAACGCGCCGGCGCGGTCTACCATGGCAGGCTAGCGGCATACGCCAACCAAGCCGGGATAGACACCGCGCTTGGACCGTCCGGCGAAACCCGGTTCACGGCAATCCCTGAGAACGTCCGCGATCTCTTCAGCAAGCGCACCCATGAGGCCAGGAACGAGGCGCGGGAACTTGCGAGAGGCAAGGGCCTGGATTGGGACAAGCTGACAGGCGAGCAGCAAGTTGGATTGCTGCAAGCCGGCGCGGCGCAGACCCGGAACAAGAAGATTGCCGAATCGGCCAACGACTTCGAGGGCTGGACGAAGCAGGCGGCGGACAGGCTTGGCTACCGTCACCAGCCTGTCATGCAACCTGGACGCGCCAGGCCGGAACGCGGACCCGAGGTTGCTTATGAAATGTCTCTGCCGTTGGTCGATAAGGCTTTCACGCACGCCAACACGATGGACGAAAACGAACTACGGCTGATGGCGGCACGCGGGTTTGTCGCGGCCGGCGGCATCGGCGCGGACCCGGACAAAGACATCGAAGCCGTGATGTCGCTCTACCGCACGCGTGGCGTGATGCAGGACGGCCAACTCACCGCGATTGAGTGGGGAAGTGACACGCCTTTGCGCGGCAAGCAGCGCGTCACCGTCACCACAACCCTGCATGCCAAGCAGGAACAGGAACTTGTGCGGCTGGCGCAATCCGCCGCGGCTGACCTGACCGGCGCGCTAACGGTTCAACAAATAGACCGAGCCGCCGATCGCTTCCTTGAACGCCATCCCGAGATTGACCCGGACGGCGCGCAATGGAAGGCGCAGCGCAAGATGGCGGACGCGCTCACGACCGGCGGCAGCTTCAACGTAGGCATCGGTTCAGCCGGCAGTGGGAAGACCAAGAGCCTAGAAGTTATGGTGGACGCCTGGAAAGCGGACGGCAGACAGGTTTACGGCGCCGCGCTGGCATGGCGACAGACTGGCGAGCTGGCGGACGCCGGCATCGCGGACGCGAACCGCGCGGCCATGGACCCTTTCCTCAAAGGCGCGGCAATCGGGAAGTACCGGCTCAATACCAAGAGCGTGGTTGTCGTCGACGAAGTTTCGTTGCTCAGCACCCGGCAACAGCTTGACCTGCTGCGGCTGCAACAGCGTCACGGGTTCCGGCTTGTCGAGGTCGGCGACTTCAACCAGCTTGCGGCGGTCGAGGCATCCGCCGGCATCAAGCTGATCCGGCAGGCGCTAGGCGACGACGCTATCCCAAGCATCAACACATCCATACGCCAGCGCCATCAATCAGATCGTGACCTTGCGGACATGTTCAGGGACGGCGACGCGGCGAAAGCATTGGCAATCAAGCGCGACAACGGGACAGCCATCCTTGTTCCCGGCGGACGCGCGGCGACGGCGGAACGGGTGGCGGATCTATGGATGCAGAGCGGCGGGAAGGCGACGATTTCCACCGGCACGAACGAGGACGTTCACGACATCGGCCTTGCGGTAAGGCAGCGACGGCAAGAGGCCGGACAGCTCGGCGCGGACAGGATCACCATCCACGGCCTGAAGCTGGCGGAAGGCGACCGGGTGCGAGTGCGGGACCGGCTGCACGACGCTGAGGTTGGCGGACGCGCAAAGGTGCTGGCGAACAACGGCGACATCGTGACCGTCAAGGAAATCCATCAGCGATACATGGTGGTCGAAAACAACAAGGGTGTGACCGGCACAGTACTATGGTCCAAGACGAAGAACGGCCTGTCCTATGGGTATAGTGGGACCGCGCATCTGATGCAGGGTGTTACCTCGGAAAACCACATCCATGCACCATTGGATGACACGCGGTCAGCCAACGCCTTCAACATGTATGTCGGCATGTCCCGGCACAAAGAGAGCGCCACGCTCGTTCTGAACGAGGCCGCGATACGCCGGGACATCGCCAAGACGCGGGTTGCCGGCGTCTATCAACCCATCACGAATGACGACATCTGGCACCAAGCCGGCACGAACATGAGCCGCAAGCCGGAACGCGGCAGCGTCGCGGACATGGCAATGCGCGTGACAGACCTGCGGCGCGGCACAGTACAGGCGGCCGTCAAGGCGGTGGACGCGCCAGAGCGGAAGGACCACGAACACGACATCGCACAGACGCTCTATCAGCGCGTCCAGCTTGTCCCGATTGTGGAGCGTGCGATGCGTCACGCGATAGAGCTGCGGCAACGGTTCAAGGATATGACGCGAGACCTGGCGCGGGAAATCGCCTGGATGCAGCCGCGCGTCCTGCAACAACCTCAGCAGGAACGGCGGCACGAGCAGGAAATGCGCGGGCCAAGCATGAGCTTTGGCCGCTGAGGCACCCGACCGTCTTCAGGGTGCCGTCGCGCTGAACTGCCATCAAGAGGTGGGTCCGGTATTTCGCTTCGCGAAATCTTCCGGTCCCGCCGCAAGCGCGGCGCTCTTGACAGCAGTCCAGCACGCCAGCCGTTTGTTGGAAGGTCGGGACGAAGAAGCGGTGCTTTTAGTCGAACTAAGAAGCTGGTTTAGGCGCCAGTCTCAGCGAGGAACTGTAGAATTGAGAGGTTACCCCACGAGTCGAAATCCTCGGCATACAGCTCATCCTCGCCATTGAGCATCCACCACCGCGACACAGCCACACGCGCCATAGCCTGAGCGCCGGCCAGCGTGGACGGCGGCGGCAAGTCCGATAGCCGATCCTGAATTTCCGCCTCACGCGCCGACAACGCTTCAAGTTCAGGGTTAGTGCGCTCTTCGTCCTGTATCGACACGCGGCGGCTGAACAGCGCATCGAACTCGGCCTTGTTGGCAAGCAGCTCATCACAGACGCGGATGATTTCTGCATCCTGCTCAGGCGTTGCCATGGCAGCCTTGCCGGCAATGCAGGCCAAGCCAACCAAGCCAACGGCGCGCAAGGCGCTGCGGCGCATGATGGCGTTCATTGCGCCACCTTCAAGCTTTTCTCAATCCGTCGCGCGTGCCTGAGGTGTCGGGCCTGGGCAACAATCAGCCCTCGAAAAGCTTCCTCAGTCCGCTCAATTTTTTCTGCATCAGTTCTGATCGCCATCAACGCACGAAGGTCTGCTTCCACCGCGAGCGCACGATATCTCGCAGCGACCGCGTGCAACGCCGCGGTGATGGTATAGGTGTGGGTAGTCTCTTGCATGGGTGCATTCCCTTGCTTGGGATCAGGCGCGGGCGGGAGTGATGATCCTGTCCGTGCCGACCTATCCGGGTAGCCGACCCGGCACGGTGATTAGCTTTCTTTTCCGCAGGTTTTGCGATATGAAAGCTAATCACCATCGAATGTGTGGTATATGTATATCATCTGTCAAGCTAAAAGATATCGGACTGACATTCATGATTTTGACCATCGGGAACACCAAGGGCGGCGTCGGAAAGACCACCGTTGCCGTTAACCTTGCGATACTGCGCTCGTTGGCGGGCAGGGACGTTCTACTGGTGGATGGCGACGACCAAGGATCAGCAGGCTTGTTCTCTCAGCTTCGGGCGGATCAACTTGGAGCGTGCGGTTATACCGCCGTTAACCTCCTTGGTGCGGCCGTGCGAACTCAGGTTCGCCAATTAGCTTCAAAGTATGATGACGTGGTTATTGATGTAGGGGGACGCGACACCGGAAGTTTAAGGGCGGCCCTCACTATTTCCAATGCGCTGCTAGTGCCGGTTCAACCTCGGACGTTCGACATATGGGCGCTCGATCAGGTAGCG
>CAXSFF010000016.1:0-12334 GCA_964236035.1 uncultured Acetobacteraceae bacterium | reverse complement strand
GCGCTCGCCTTCTCGCTCGCGCTGCCGGACACCTTTCCCACCTGGCTCAACGCCCGCTCCATGCTCAGCGACAAGGCGGTGATCGCCATGCTGTCGCTGGCGGCGACGGTGCCGATGATGACCGGCAAAATCGACCTCACGGTCGGCTACGGCGTGGTGCTGTGGCACATCATGGCGATCTCGCTGCAGATCGCGGGCGTGCCCTGGCCGCTGGCGGTGCTCGCCGTGCTGGCGGCCGGCGCGGCGTTCGGCCTGCTCAACGGTCTGCTGGTGGAGGTGGCGCAGATCGACAGCTTCATCGCGACGCTGGGCACCGGGACCGTGACCTACGCGATCGCGCTCTGGTGGACCGGCGGGCGGCAGGTCATCGGGCGGCTGCCGCCGCTGTTCTTCAAGCTGGACACGGCGACCCTGCTCGGCGTTCCGGTGCCGGCTTTCTACGTGCTGGCGATCGCCGGCGCGCTCTGGGTCGCCTCTGTCTATACCCCGCTCGGACGCTACCTCTACGCCATCGGGGCCAACCCGCGCGCCGCCGAGCTGAACGGCATCCCGACGCGGCGCTACACCATGCTGGCGTTCATGGTTTCCGGCCTGATCACCGCGTTCGCCGGCGTGATCCTCGCGGCGCGGCTGCGCGTCGGCCAGGCGAGCGTGGGGCTGGAGTTCCTGCTGCCCGCGCTGGTCGGCGCCTTCCTGGGCTCGACGACGATCACGCCGGGGCGGGTCAACGTCTGGGGCACGGTGATCGGCGTGGTGATCCTGGCGATCGGCATCTCCGGCATCGAGCAGCTCGGCGGTGCCTTCTGGGTGGAGCCGGCGTTCAACGGCGCGACGCTGCTGATCGCGATAGGGCTGGCCGGCTGGACCGGCCGGCGGCGGGGGGCGGCGCTGGTCGAGAGGAGGGCCGCGCTGGCGACAACGCCGACGGCGGAACAAGCCTATGCCGGCGGCCCTTAGCGTGACTGGCCCGGCAAGCAAGGCCAGGGGCGCTGCCCCCATGCTTGAAGGCGGGGACCCCGCCAAGGGCGGGGCCCTTGGACCCCGTCCCCCTAAGGAAAGCCGGTCCAGGGGCGGCTCGCCTCTGGCGGGTCTGGGCAGAGCCCAGCCTTGCCTGTCTGCGGGTCAAGAGACACGGAAGCTGGCGTCACAATTCTGGCAAACGGGAGCGACGGCATGAGCCGACACGAGTGGCACCGGCTTGGCGGCTGGTTTGGGTCCGCGGGCTTCGGCCTGGCCGTGCTGGCCGTTGGCGGCGCCGCCCGGGCCGAGGACGTACTGGCCCAGATCAAGAGCACGGTGGCGGCGGCGACGGCCACCTCCGCCCCCTGGAGCGGGCCGACCACCGGGCCGAAAGCGGTGCCGGGCAAGACGATCGTCTATGTCGCCGGGGATTTGCGCAACGGCGGGATCCAGGGCGTTGCGGACGGGGTCAAGGAGGCGGGCGCCAGGATCGGCTGGACGGTGCGCGTGCTGGACGGCCAGGGCAGCATCTCCAGCATCCAGTCCGCCTTCGGCCAGGCGGTGGCGCTGCGGCCGGACGGCATCGTGGTGGGCGGCTACGATGCGGTGCAGAACGCGTCGAGCCTGGCCCAGGCCTCGGCCGAGGGCATCAAGCTGGTCGCCTGGCACGGCGGCCCGACGCCAGGCCCGATGGAGGCCGAGCACCTCGCCACCAACGTGACGAGCGACAACCTGAGGGTCGCCGAGGTCGCCGCCGACTACGCGATCGCGCAGAGCGACGGCCACGCGGCCGCGGTGGTGTTCGCCGACAGCGCCTACGCGATGGCGATCCTCAAGGGCCACGTCATGGCGGACACGGTGGCCAAGGTGCCCGGCTGCGCGGTGCTCGCCTTCGAGGACACGCCGCTGGCCGACACCTCGACGCGGATGGGGCAGCTGACCACCTCGCTGCTGCAAAGATTCGGAGCCAAGTGGACCTACACGCTGGCGATCAACGACCTGTACTACGATTTCATGGGGCCGCCGCTGATCTCCGCCGGACGCGAGGGCGACGGGCCGCCGATCAACATCAGCGCTGGCGACGGCAGCAAATCGGCCTTCGAGCGCATCCGCGCCCACCAGTTCCAGGCGGCGACGGTGCCCGAGCCGCTGCTGCTGCACGGTTGGCAGGTGGTCGACGAGCTGAACCGCGCCTTCGCCGGCGCGCCGCCGTCGGGCTACGTGACGCCGGTGCACCTCGTCACGGCCGAGAACGTGGATGCTGACGGCGGCAAGCAGGACGTCTACGATCCTGCGAACGGCTACCGCGACATCTATGCGAAGATCTGGGGCAAGTAGACCGGGGGCGGGTGAGGCATGGTACCAGCGGTCCTCGATCGTGGTCGGCCAGACAGGCAAGGCGAGGGGCTCTGCCCATCATGCTTGAAGGCGGGGACCCCGCCAAAGGCGTGCCGTTGGAGTCCATCACTCAAGAGAAGCCGGTCCAGGGGCAGCTCACCCCTGGCGGATCCGTGCGGAGCCTGCCAGAGGTTCCGACAGCCCGCTTTGGCTGCCGGGAAGGCAGACAGAGGGAGAGCTCAGCCTTGCCCGCCGATGGGTCGATATCAAAGGTCACCAGCGTGATTCCCGGCGTGGACGTCGTCGATCCCCGCTTCGGGCGCTACGTGCTGTCCAACGCGCGCCTGGAGCGCATCGCCGAGGGGATGCTCTGGACGGAGGGCCCGGTCTGGTTCGGCGATGCCGGCTGCCTGCTGTTCAGCGACATTCCCAACGACTGCATCATGCGCTGGATTCCCGGGGCGGGCTGCTCCATCTATCGCCAGCCGAGCCAGTTCGCCAACGGCGGCACGCGCGATCGCCAGGGACGGCTGGTCTCGTGCCTGCACGGCGCGCGCTCGGTCGCGCGGACCGAGCACGACGGGCGCGTCACGACCCTGTGCGATCGGTTCGACGGGCGCCGGCTCAACTCGCCCAACGACGTGGTGGTCAGCTCGGACGGGGCGATCTGGTTCACCGATCCGCATTACGGGATCATGCTTGACTACGAGGGCGAACGCGCCGAGCAGGAGCTGCCCTGCCGCGTCTATCGCATCGACGGCGCGACGGGCGCGGCCAGCGTGGTCAGCGACTCGTTCGGCGGCCCCAACGGGCTGTGCTTCTCTCCCGACGAGCGCAGGCTCTACGTCGCCGAGACCGGGGCGATGTACGATCCCCTGGCGCGGCGCGGCATCCGCAGCTTCGACGTGCTCGACCTCGCCAGCGGGCGGGTCGGCCACGAGCGCCCGTTCTACGCCCCCGCCCTCGGCGCGGCGGATGGCTTCCGCTGCGACGAAGACGGCAACCTCTGGACCAGCGCAGGGGACGGCGTGCACTGCGTGAGTCCGGAAGGTGAGCTGCTCGGCAGGCTGGCGGTGCCGGAGACGGTGTCCAACGTCGTGTTCGGCGGTCGCCATCTCAGCCGTCTGTTCATCTGCGCCTCGACCTCGGTCTATGCGATTCATCTCAACCGACGCGGGGCGAGGCAGCGATGAGCGGGGCCCGCTTCGCGCTGGTCACGGGCGCCGGCACGGGCATCGGCCGCGCCGCGACGCTGGCGCTGCTCGCCGACGGCTGGCAGGTGGCGCTCGCCGGCCGCACGCCCGACTTGCTGCGCGAGACCGCCTCGCTCGCGGGGGCGCAGGCGGGCGCTGCCCTGGCGGTGGAGACCGACGTGTCCGATCCGGACTCCGTGGACCGGCTGTTCGCGACGCTGCGTGCGCGGTTCGGTCGCCTCGACCTGCTGTTCAACAACGCCGGGATCAGCGTTTCCGCCGAGCCGGACGCGCTCAGCTTCGCGCAGTGGAGCGAGGTGGTCGCGATCAACCTCACCGGCTCGTTCCTGTGCGCGCAGGGCGCGTTCCGGATGATGCGCGACCAGGCGCCGAAGGGCGGGCGCATCATCAACAACGGCTCGATCTCGGCGCACGCGCCGCGCCCGCACTCGATCGCCTACACCGCGACCAAGCACGCGGTGAGCGGGCTCACCAAGTCGCTGTCGCTCGACGGGCGCAAGCACGACATCGCCTGCGGCCAGATCGACATCGGCAACGCGCTGACCAGCATGGCGGCGAAGATGCAGCGCGGTGTGCCGCAGGCCAACGGCGAAATGGCCGTCGAGCCGGTGATCGACGTCGCCGAGGTCGCCCGCACCGTGCTGTTCATGGCAACGCTGCCGCTAGACACCAACATCCAGACCATCACACTGATGGCAACGCACATGCCGTTCGTCGGCCGCGGCTGAGATTCCGGCCGCTCCGATCTGCAGCCAGGTTTGCTTGGGGCTCATTGCGGCTGTGGTGCATGGATCGCGGATTGATCTGGCTGGAGTAGGGGTCGCGACATGGAACGGGGTCTAAGCCACTTTTGGTGATCATGCCGCGAGCAGGAACCTGCGTTCGAGCAGGTCGAGGTCGGCCCGGCCATACATCTGGCGCTTGAGGGTCTTCAGCCTGTTAATCTGTCCTTCGACCTGCCCGTTGCTCCAGGCCAGCGTCACGGCTTGCCTGACCCCGGATGGGATTGAGGCAACTGCGCCCACATCCCTGATCCATGCAACACGGCCACGCCTGGCCCTACTCCATCGCCAGCACCCTACACTTTCTCATGGTCCCTTACTCGGGCGACTCTACGCACATGCGCCAGCAGGCGAGGTCCTGCTGAGCGATTGTCGCTTCGCCAATGGAAAAGCAGCGCCCGACCTCCTCCGGCAGGGTCCAGGGCTCCGGTCCGTAGTTGAAGGCAAACCGCATGTCCCCACGCCGGCGCAGCCGAACGCTGGCGGGTAGATCGACCATGCTCGCCCCGCCCACCTCCAGCACGCGCCGCATCGCAGCCCGGAGCAGTGCCGAGTCCGGCCAGCAGGCAAGATAGATGCATCGATTCGCCTCGATCACGGCCGGCGTTGCATCAGCAAACTGCCCGAGCACAATCGGCTCGACATCAGACGCCGCGACCTCAAGCCATTCCCGCCAGCGTATCGCGGCGCCGGCGAGCGTGCCCGTAACCGGATGCGACAACCCGGGCCGCAGCGAGGCGACGTCGGTGACGCGCACCGGCAGCAGCGCCTGCAACGGGCCGGGCGCCAGTGAGGCCGGGATCTCGAGGTTGCCGATCTTGGAGCCGGAACGCGGCCCGATCAGAATGGCGGCACCGCTGTCGCGCAGCGCTGCAAGGGCCGAGTCCGAGACGTGCGGCAGGCTGGGTACCAGCACGGCGCGGTAGCCGCCCAGCGGCGTGCCGGAGGCGACGATGTCCACGTCCTGCCCGAACCGCCGCGCCGCCTCGTACCATCGCAGGCACAGCTCGAAATAGTCGAAGTCGGCGCCCTGTGGCTGGATCTGCGTCATCCAGGCGGCCTCGTAATCGAACAGCAGCGCCACCGGGGCAGCGCCACTGTCCGGCAATGGGCCGGTGCCACGCAGCTCGGCTGCGACCCGCAACGCCTCCTCGCCTCCTGTTGACCGCGAACGGTCCGGCCGGTGTAGCCCGGCGTGCATCTGCTCCTGCCCAAACGGAGCCTGCCGCCAGCGGAAGTAGCTCACCAACTCGGCGCCGTGGGCGAATGCCTCCCAGCTCCACAGCCGCACCATGCCCGGCTTCGGCACCGGGTTCCACGGCGCCCAGTTCACCGGCCCGGGCTGTTGCTCCATGACCCAGAACCGGCCGCGGCCGACGCCGCGGTACAGGTCGTGGTGGAACGCGGCGATGTCGGGGTGCCCGGTCTCGGTGAACAGCGCGCGCTCCGCCTCGTCTAAGGGGAATTGCTCGGTGAAGCCCAGCGGGTAGGAGTCCCAGGTCGCGAAGTCGATCTCGCCGCCGACCTCGTAGTGGTCGAACTCCGTGAAGCGGCCCATGAAGTTGTGGGTCACGAAGCGGCCTGGCGAGTGCGCGCGCAGGATCTCCGCCTGCATCCGGCAGTACGCCACCACCTGCGCCGACGAGAAGCGCCGGAAGTCGAGCCGGGCTGCGGGCAGGGTCTCGGTGATGGCGCCGGCCGGCAGCGCCACCTCGTCGAAGCCGCGCAGCTCCGCGGACCAGAACACGCTGCCCCAGGCAGCGTTCAGTCGCCCAACCGTGCCGTAGCGCGCTGCCAGCCACAGACGGAACGCCGCCAAGTCCTCCGGCCCATACGACAGCACTGTGTCGTGGCAGCCGAACTCGTTGTCGATCTGCCAGCCGGTGACGTGCGGCGACGCGCCGTAGCGCCCGGCCACTGCCTCGACGATGCGGCGGCTCTCGCGCCACCAGGCGGGCGAGGAGAAGCTGGTGTGGCGGCGCGAGCCGAAGCCGCGGGCGCGCCCGTCCTCTCCGACCGGCAGGATGCTCGGCTCGCGGTCGACCAACCATTTCGGCGGTGTCGCGGTGGGCGTGCCCATCACCACGCGCAGGCCGGCCTCACCCAGTACTGCGATGGCACGGTCGAGCCAGCCCCACTCGAACCGCCCGGGTTCGGGCTCGATGCGGCTCCAGGCGAACTCGGCGATCCGCACGTGGCTGATGCCGGACTCGCGCATCGCGCGGGCGTCGTCCGCCCACCAGGATTCGGGCCAGTGCTCGGGGTAGTAGCAGACGCCCAGCATGGCGGTTTCTCCGCTCGGGTTTGTGCCAAAGGCAGCAAGCAAGGCCGGGCTTTGCCCGGACCCGCCAGGGGCGAGCCGCCCCTGGACCTGCTTTACTTAAGTAATGGATTCCAAAGGCGAGCCTTTGGCGGAGTTTGAGGCAGAGCCTCAACCTTGCTTGTTTGTTCCTCCGGCGTCAGTCGGCCGCCGCAAGCTCCAGCACCAGGGCGCTCTCCGGCTGCATCTCGGGCAGCGCGATCCCGGCCGTGCCGAGCAGCGCCCCGGGCATCACAAGCCCGTCCGCGAACAGCCTCGCCTGCGAGGCGGACAGCCGCGTCTCCCCTCGCTGCGGCGGTGGCGCCCGCAGCCGGTAGGCGAGCGCGGGGTCGAGGCCGGGCAGGGCGAGCGGCGGCGCGCGGTGCGGGTCGGAACGCTCCTGCGCCACCAGGAAGGCCGCCCGCCGGAGGTCCTGCGACACCACGCCGCGCACCGAGCGGCCCGCCCCCGTCGACAACGCGTGGTGCAGGCCGCCGTGCAGCAGCGGGCGCAGCCGCTTGTGCAGCTCGATCCAGCCCGACAGCTCCTCGCGCTCCACGTCGGACAGCGTCGTCGGATCCAGCTCCACCCCCATGTGGCCGAACAGCGCCACCGCGGCGCGGAAGCCGAGCGTGTGCCGCCGTCCGGTCTGGTGGTTCGGCGAGGCCGCGACGTGCGCACCCATCAGCTCCGGCGGCAGGAAGCGGGAGAAGCCGCGCTGGATCGACAGCCGTTCCAGCGCGTCGGTGCAGTCCGAGGTCCAGACCCTGTGGGTGTGGCGCAGGATGCCGAGATCGGGCCGCGCCCCGCCTGAGGAGCAGCTCTCGATCTCGACCTCGGGGCAGGCCGCGCGCAGCCGCGACAGCAGGGCGTAGGTCGCGAGCAGGTGTCGCCGGTAGGCCGGGCGGCCCGCCCCGTCGCCCGCCGCCACGAAGTCGCGGTTCATGTCCCACTTCAGGTAGGAGATCGGGTGCGCGCGCAGCAGCCCGCGGAGCTGGGCGAAGATCGCCTCGGCGATCTCCGGGCGGGTCAGGTCGAGGATGAGCTGGTGGCGCGAGGTGCGCAGCGGCCGCCCGGCCACGTGCAGCACCGCCTCGGGGTGGGCGCGGTACAGGTCGCTGTCGGGGTTGACCATCTCCGGCTCGACCCACAGCCCGAACTCCAGCCCGAGCCCGGTGACCGCCTGCACCAGCGGCCCGAGTCCGTCGGGGTACTTGCGCGCGTCCGGCCGCCAGTCGCCGAGCCCGGCGCGCTCGTTGTCGCGCCCCGCCATCCAGCCGTCGTCGAGCACGAACCGCTCGATCCCGATGCGCGCCGCCGCCTGCGCCTGCGCCACCAGCCGGTCGTGGTCGTGGTCGAAGTAGTTGCCCTCCCAGGTGTTCAGCGTCACCGGACGCGGCCGCATCGCGCCGCCCGGCCAGCGCAGCACCGTGCGGCGCACCGCGTCGTGGAAGCGGCGTGACAGCCCCGACAGACCGTCCGGCGACAGCGCCGCGTAGGCGAGCGGCGTCTCCAGCGCCTCGCCCGGCGCCAGCACCGCCTCGCCGGGATGCAGCCACTCTCCGGTGACCACCAGAAGCCGGCCGTCCTCCAGCCGTTCGGCGAGCGTGCGGTGGTTGCCGCTCCAGCCGAGGTGGATGCCGTGCACCAGGCCGCGGTCCTCGTCGAAGCCCGCGGTGCCGGCGACGAGGCCGGGGAACCGGTCGTGCGAGCGGCCGCGCCGATTCTCCGACGCCCACGACCCGCTGGCGAGCGGGATACGCCGCTCGGCGAACTCCTGCCCCCAGCGTCCGTCGAACACCAGCAGCTCGCAGGCCTCGGCCGGCAGCAGGAACACGCCGGACGCCAGCCGCTCCACCTGCAGCGGCGTGTCGCCCTCGTTGCGCAGGACCGAGCGCATGGTCAGCACATCGCCGTCCGGCGGCAGCGCCAGCACGATCTCCAACGACAGCGCCGCCACCGGGTCGCGCGCCGCGACGCGCAGCCCGCCCGGCTCCGCCTGCACCGCGACCTCGGTGAACTCGGCCGTCCAGTCGATGCCGCCGCGGCTTGCGGCCAGCCCCGGCGCCCGCAGCGCGCCGGTGCCCAGCGTCGGCATCAGCACCGCCTCGACATGGTCCTCGTCGAGCCCGTTGCGCCGCGTCGCACGGTCACGCAGCGCGGCCAGGTCGCCCAGCGACAGGCCGTCCGGCAGGCGCGCGCCCCAGTGGACGATCTCGGGGAGCCCACCGTCGCGCTCCAGGAGCAGCAGCGTGGTGGCGCGCCCGTCCAGGCGGTGACCGCTCATGCCGCGGGCCGGCCCGGAAGCAGGCAAGGCTGGGCGCTGCCCAGGCCCGCCAAAGGGCCGAGCCCTTTGGAAACCCTACACTTCAGCAATGGATTCCAAAGGCGAGCCTTTGGCGGGGTCCAGGGGCAGAGCCCCTGGCCTTGCTTGCCTGATTGGCCGCATCCAGAGGCCGTCGGCGTCATTCCTTGACCGCTCCCAGTGTCAGCCCCGAGACGAAGTGCCGCTGCATCAGGAAGAAGATCGCGACCGACGGCGTCGCGGCCACGATCGCGCCCGCCGACATGAGCTGCCAGGAGGCGAGCCACATGCCCTGCAGCGCCTGCAGCCCGGCTGTGATCGGGCGGGCGGAGTCCGACTGCACCAGTACCAGCGCCCAGAAATAGTCGTTCCAGATGAAGGTGAACTCCAGCACCGCCAGTGCCGCCAGCGCCGGGCGGACCAGCGGCAGCACGATCAGCCAGAACACCGAGAACTCGCCCGCGCCGTCCATCCGCGCCGCCTCCAGCAGCGAGTCCGGCAGCTCGCGGATGAAGTTGCGCATGAACAGGGTGCAGAACCCGGTCTGGAACGCGGCGTGGAAGACGACCAGCGCCCAGATCGTGTCGTAGAGCGGGAAGACGTGGATCATCAGGTCGCGTACCGGGATCATCAGGATCTGGAACGGCACGAAGTTGCCGGCGATGAACACTGCGAGGATGACGGTGTTGCCGGGGAAGCGAAACTTCGCCAGCCCGAAGCCGGCCAGCGTGGACAGGACGAGCGTGCCGGCGACCGCGGGCAGCGTGATCTCCACCGAGTTCAGCAGGTAGCGCCCCGTCGGCGAGGAGGTGAACACCGCCGCGTAGTTGGCCAGCAGGCTGGTGCCCTGCGGCCAGCCCCAGTAGTTGCCGGCCGCCAGGTCCTGCGCGGTGCGCGCCGAGGTCAGGAAGATCGCCAGCAGCGGCAGCAGCCAGATCACCAGGCTGGTTGGCAGGGCGACGCGGTACAGGGCGCGCGCGCCGGGCGAGGCGGTGCGGATCGGGCGGGGGAACATCAGCGTCGCTCACGGCGCAGCATGACCACGAGGAAGCAGGCGATGTAGACGTCCATGATCGCAAACAGGACCACCGCGATCGCCGCCCCGTAGCCGTAGCGGAACGACAGGAAGGTCTGCTCGTACATGTAGTACGCCAGAACCGCCGAGCTGTCGTACGGGCCGCCCTTGGTCATGATCGAGACCAGGTCAAACGAGCGCAGCGCGCCGACCACGGACACCACGACCGCGATGAAGGTCGCGGGCCTGAGCTGGGGAAGGACGATGTTCCACAGCATGGCCCAGCCGCGCGCGCCGTCCATGCGTGCGGCCTCGACGACCTCGCCGTTCATCGCGGTCAGCCCGGTCAGGTACAGGATCATGCAGTATGCGGTCTGCGGCCACAGCCCGGCGACGATCACCGCGGGTGTCGCCCAATCGGCATTGCCCAGCAGCGACACGCCTGGCAGTCCGACCGCGCGCAGCACGACGTTCAGCAGCCCGAAATCGCCGTTGAAGAACCAGGAGAACACCAGGCCCACCACCACCTGCGAGATCACGAACGGGAAGAAGAACAGCGACTTGTACAGCCGCATGCCGAGCACGTTCTGGTTCAGGAACAGCGCAATGGTGAGGCCGAGCACTGGCGCCAGCATGTAGGCGAGCAGCCACCAGACATTGTTGACCAGCGCGGTGTAGAACACGTCGTCGCCGAGCAGCTCGGCGTAGTTGCCGAGGCCGACCCAGCGCATCGGGTGCACGCCGTCCCAGTCGTGCAACGAGATCCACAGGCTGTCTGCGATCGGCCACAGCACGAACACCGAGAAGAACAAGGCGGCCGGCGCGATGAACGGCAGGGGCGCCAGCGAGCCGGCACGCCGCAGGGTGGTGGATGCCGCCACGTCCCGGGCTCAGCCGTGCGCGTAGATGCGCAGCCGGGCGCGCTCGATGTCGGCCAGGATGTGGTCGAGCCGGGCCGGCTGCACCATGAATTCCTGGAAGCCCTTCATCGCCAGCGTGGCCAGCGCCTCGTTGGTGTCGCGATCGAAGAACTGCGCGTGGTTCGGCGACGCCTCCAGCAGCTTGCGGCCCTCGACCAGGAAACGGTCGTCGATCACCTGCGCCTGCTCGTTGGCCGGGATCTGCTTCTCGTAGCGGTTGATCATCGTCTGCACGTCGGGCTGCATCATGAAGGCGAGGAACTTCATCGCGCCCGCCTTGTTCTTGGCGCCCTGCGGGATCGACACGGAGTCCATCGGCGAGTCTTCCGCGTCGGCGACGCCTGGCGTGATCGTCGGGAACGGCTCGAACTGCATCACCTCCTGCATCTCGGGCGAGAAGTTCTCGGTGATGAAGTTGCCGATCAGCATCATCGCGGCGCGGCCCTGGAACAGCACCGCCTGGCTTTCCTGCATGCTCAGCTCGGCGTGGTTAGCCACGAAGCATTTGTGGTCCAGCAACTGCTTCCAGTGCGCGAACACGTCGCGCACCTTCGCGTCGAGGTAGGACTCCTTGCCCGACATCAGCGCCATGTGCGCGGCGTAGCCGTTGATGCGCAGGTCGAGGTAGTCGAACCAGGCCGCGGTCGGCCACAGATCCTTCGAGCCGATGTCGATCGGCGCCACGCCGATGGCGTTGAGCTTGTCGCAGGCGCCGACAAGGTCGTCCCAGCTGCTGATCGGACCAACTCCGGCCTTCTTGAAGATGTCGCTACGGTAGTAAAGGCCGTACTGGTACTGGGTGTAGGGCACGGCGTACTGCTTGCCGTCGTCGGTGACGAGGCCGACAGCAGTGCTGCCGAACGCCTGCTTCATCGGCGCCGTCCACAGGGCGCTCACGTCGGTGAGCAGGCCGGGCTGGACGAACTGGCGCATCCGCGTCCCCGTATACCAAAGCACCACGTCAGGCGGCGCCGAGGTCAACCAATTGGGCAGCGACTGCTTATAGCTCTCGTGATCGTACACGTTGAGCACGACCTGGGTGTCCGGATTTGCCGCCTCAAACTGCCTGACCACGTCCTGGAACGCGGCCTTGGGCTGCGCACCGGAGGTGTCGGCGTTGACGATAACAGAGTCGGCGCGCGCGGTCGCTAGTGCAACGGCAAGCGCCAGCGCCAGACAGCTTGCGAACCTGAGTGACCTGGACATTCCTGTTTCCTAGACGTTTCCGGACGGCCTTCATGATCCGAGACCGTTGCCCTTCTCACCATGCTTAGATCCGGACCGGTCTGTCGTCTAGTTTGGTCTTGATGTCTTCTCTGCTCGAGGTTGTCAGTGCTGCCAATTAGGGCTGTAGCGGCCTGGACCTATGGGTGCGGCGTGTGTCCTACAGGAACCCACCTCCTGCGTGCTGCTCGAAGAGTTCCGCCGCCCTGACGTATGTGGACGGCACCTGGACGCTTTTGTGTCGGCTGACTTCCTGCATTTTCCAGATGCTGGCGCC
>CAXSFF010000015.1:0-12857 GCA_964236035.1 uncultured Acetobacteraceae bacterium | reverse complement strand
GCAGGGAGCGCGACGAACCTAGGCTCGCAGTTCCGAACACCCGCGCATCCTAGCGCAGGCGTACTCCGTTGAGAAATTGATTGTTCACGACAAGCTCATTGACCGCATCAATCGCTCGCAGGCGACCAAACGCGCTGGACGCCCGGCGGCAGGTGTTCGCACAGGGTTTGCGCCAGCAGGCGGATGTCGCGCGGCCTGGGGTAGCTGCGGCGCCATGCAAGGCCGATGCGCCGCCCGACCCCGGCTGCCAACGGCCGGATCGAGACCGAGCGGGTGCGGGCCTCGCCGCACGCCATCGCCGGCAGCAGCGTGCTTCCCAAGCCGGTCGCCACCATCTGAAGGATGGTCTCCAGGCTGGTCGCGCGGAAGTCCCCGTCCACCTCGCGGTCAGCCGTCCCGCAAATCGCCAGGGCCTGGTCGCGCAAGCAGTGGCCCTCGGTCAGCAGCAACAGAGGTTGCCCGCGCAGCTCGTCCTCCCGCATGATCTTCGCGGAGGCGGGTTTGCGGCCCTTCGGCTCGGCGAACCAGAACGGTTCATCGAAGAGGGTGAGCGTCTCCAGGCGGTCGCCGGGGACCGGCAGCGCAACCAGGGCGGCGTCAAGCCGATGCGAACCAAGTCTTTCCAGGAGCGGAGCCGTCAGGTCCTCGCGCAGCACCAGTCGCAGCGCCGGATAGTCCCTCTTGAGCGCCGGCACGAGCCACGGCAGGACGTAAGGTCCGAGCGTCGGGATGACGCCGAGGCTGAAATCGCCGGCCAGGGGTCCGGATGTCTGCTGCCCGACGCTCATGATGGCGTCGACCTCCGCCAGTATCTGGCGCGCGCGCTCGACGATCTCCGCGCCGATGGCCGTGACGCGCACCGATTTGGTCGTACGCTCGAACAGCTTCACGCCAAGCTGCACTTCAAGGTTCTTGATCTGAGTGCTGAGGGTTGGTTGCGCGACATCGCACGCGGCGGCTGCGCGGCCGAAGTGACCATGTTCGGAAATCGCGACGACATAGCGCAGGTCCTGGATAGTCATGCAGGCTTCCGATTCATGATGAGGGATGCCTTCCAGATGATTGAAGACAGACTGCCGGACCCGGTGCCTGCGTGTCAGCCCGCCCCTGCAAGCCCGTCACCGCGACTTCACCACCCGCCAGAACCGCAATCCCGCCACCACCGACCAAACCCCCTCCACCAGCCCAAACGGCCACGCCCCCTGCATGAACCCGTACATCGACCCCAGCACGCACGACCCGGCGAACGCCAGGATGAACCACGGGCTGCGCGCCTCCAGCGCGTAGCTCACCAGCATCGCCGTCACCGCGAACAGGCCGAAGGCAGTCAGGCCGTCCATGTCACGCCAGCGCCTTGCGCCAGTACGCCACCAGGCTGTGCAGGGAACGCTCCCAGGTGAACTGCGCCGCGCGCTCCGGCCCGGCCCGGC
Organism: uncultured Acetobacteraceae bacterium; assembly: GCA_964236035.1. Classification (GTDB taxonomy): domain Bacteria; phylum Pseudomonadota; class Alphaproteobacteria; order Acetobacterales; family Acetobacteraceae; genus CAXSFF01. The sequence goes on along the minus strand of CAXSFF010000015.1, from coordinate 11,427 downwards.
GCAGCGAGTCGGCCAGCGCCGGGTCGTCGAGCAGGCGCAGCAGGCCGTCAGAGATGCCGACCACGTCCAGCGGGTCGACCAGCAGCGCGGCGGCGCCGGCCACCTCGCCCACCGCCGTCGTGCTCGACGCCAGCACGGGGGCGGCCGTCGCCATCGCCTCGATCACGGGGAGGCCGAAACCTTCGTACAGGCTGACATAGGCGAACACGGCCGCCCGCGAGCACAGCGGCACCAGGTCGGCGTCGGGCACGTGGCCCAGCAGCAGCATGGAGCCGTCGCGCAGCGCCGCCGCCGCCTCCGGCCGGTCCAGCACCTCGCCCCAGCCCTTGCCGCCGACGATCACCAGCGGGAAGCGGCCGCGCACGCCGGGCGGCAGGCGCAGGTGCGCGGCCAACAAGCGGTCGAAGTTCTTGCGCGGCTCGATCGTGGAGACGGACAGCACGTAGCCGCGGTCGCGCAGGCCGTAACGGGCGAGTGCCGCGGCGGCGTCGGCCATCGCCACCGGCTGGAACTCCGCCGCGGGGGCGTTCCACACCACGTCGACGCGGTCGGGGGGCAGGCCGAGGTCGCGCACGGCGGCGTCCTTGGTGAACTGCGACACGGCGACGAAGCGGCGCGCGCGGCGCAGCGTGGCTTGCAGGTTCTGCTCGATCCAGCGCAGCCGCTCCGCCGGGTGCCAGGACGGTTCGTGGTGCCAGGACAGGTCGTTGATGGTGGAGACGGTCGGCAGGCGGACGCGCTGCACGATCATGTTCGGCTCGTGGTACACCAGCCGCCCGCCGCACCCCCGCGCCGCCAGGCGGACCTTGCGGTCGAGGCCGCCATGCTTGAGCCGGCGCAGCGCCTGCACGCCGGGCACGCGGCCGACCGCCACCTTCCAGGGGATCGGCGCCGGCATTGGCGGGGCAGGGACGGGCGCGTCGTCCAGGTGGTCGATCAGCTCGATCGGCGCCAGGCGCTCGGGCAGCAGCAGGTGGACTTGGTCGATGTCGTGGCTCAGCCGGGCGGCGCGGGCGATCTCCAGGGTGATGCGGCCGATGCCGGAGCGCCGCGCGGTTAGGCTGTCGGCGCCGAGCAGCACGCTCAGGTGGGAGGTGTCTTGGGGCAATGCGGAGTTCCAGGCGTGCGCCGTGCATCCCTGGTTGCGGCCCGCGCGTCAATTGGCGATGCGGCCCCCGCGTCAATTAGCAATGTGGCAGTCATCCGTCAGGTGGCCGCCGAAGCGCGTCCAGTACACGGTTTGGCCGAACAGCGGCAGGCCGATGTAGCCCCGCATCCGCAGCCGGCCGCGCTCGTCCAGGCGCAAGTTGATGGTGTAGACCTTGTCGTCGTCCGGGTTGGTGATGTGGCTGTTCCAGACGCCGTCGCCGTCGACCGTGCCGTCCGAGATGATGCGCAGGTGGCAGCGGGACCGCGCATGCAGGTTCAGCGGCGCCGAGCCGTCCGGACGGAAGGTGGTGATGCCGACGACGCTGCCGCACAGCCCGTCGGGGCAGGTGGTGATCTTCACCACGCCGTCTTTGTCCTGCGTCCACCAGGTGCCGACGATGCCGTTCGGGTCGGCGGCCCGGGCCGGGTGCGCGATAACGAGGCCGATCAGCAATGCCGCAGCCAGACGCATCAAGCCTCCTGTCATTCGATGCCTGGCTTCGCCGACCCGGCGACACGCACGAAGGTGGTCACGATGCGCCATCCCGCCCGCACGGTGCCGCGCAGCGAGCCGGCGACCTTGCTCTCGCCGCCGTTGCGGCAGCGGTACGGCACCGGCACCTCCAGGATGCGCAGCCCGGCGCGCGCCGCCTGCATCTGCATCTCGATGTTCCAGCCGTAGGTCATCTCCCGCAGGCCGAGCGCCGCCAGGCTGGAGCGGCGGATGGCGCGGAAGGCGCACATGTCGGTGTAGCGCACGCCGTACAGCGCCCGCATGCCGAGGCCAGCACCCTGGCCCGCCAATACCTGGTGCCAACTCATCGAGCCGGGGTCGCGCTGCCCGCGGGTGCGCGACGCGATGACGAAATCGTGGGTGCCGGCGTGGATCGGGTCGACCAGCAGGTGCATCAGGTCGGCCCGGTCGGCGCCGTCGCCGTCCAGGAACACGATGATGTCGCAGGCCGGGTCGGCGGCGGCGGCGGCGGCGGCGCAGGCCCGGCCGTAGCCGCGCCCAACCACCTCCAGCACGCGCGCGCCGGCGGCGCGGGCGGCGTCCTGGGTGCCGTCGCGGCTGCCGCTGTCGGCGACGATGACCTCGGCGGCGATGGCGCGCGGGACCTCCCGCACCACCGCGCCGATCGCGTCGCGCTCATTCAGCGTCGGGATCACGACGGCGACGCTCACCGGCAGCTACAGGCTCCACCGCAGGCCGCAGTTCTCGCACGGCTTCGGCGGCGTGTCGCTCAGCAGGGAGCGGCGGAATTCCTGGTACAGCGGGCCGTTCCAGATCTCCCGCAGGCTCTGCTGCGAGGCGTCGCCCAGTGTGTAGTTGCTGTAGCCGCGAGCCGAGAACGGCGCGATGCAGCATGGCAGCGCACGGCCATGCGCGGTGAAGTACATCAGCGACCACGGCCGCCGGCAGGTCGCCCACGGCTGGTCGCCGTCCTGGTTCTTCAGGCTGACGCCGGGTTCGGTGGCGCCGGAGGCGTCCAGCGTCACGCCGAGGCTGGCGCCGATCGCCTGGGCGGCGGCGATGGCCTGCTCCTCCTCGGCCTGGGTCTGCTCGAACAGCGAGTTCTCCGCCCGCGCCATGCCGAACCCGGCGTCGTCGAACACCAGGCGCTGCAGATGCACCTCGGACACCCCCATGCCCGCCGCCATGCGGACGAACTCGGGCAGCTGCTGCACCGTCTCCTTCAGCCCCGTGAGCCAGATCGACACCTTCGGCGTGGCGGAGCCGACCTGCCTCTGGAACGCCGTGAACTTGCCTACGTCGCGCACGATGCGGTTGAAGAAGTCCTTGCCGCGGACGGCGAGGTAGGTGGCGCGGTCGGCGGCGTCGACGGACACCCGCAGCTCGTCCAACCCCGTGTCGACCAGCTCCTGGAACTTCTTCGGGTTGAGCAAGGTGCCGTTGGTGTTGAACAGCACGTAGATGCCGCGGTCCTTCAGGTAGCGGATCATCCGCGGCAGATCCTTCACCAGCATCGGCTCGCCGACGCCGTGCAGCACGACGCGGGCGATGGAGGGGAACTGGTCGACGATCGAGGTGAACATCTCCCACGTCATATCCTGCGGCGGCTCGAGCGTCTCGAAGGTGCGCGGGCAGGTCTCGCACAGCAGGTTGCAGCGGTTGGTGGTCTCCAGGTACAGGCAGACCGGCGGCGGCGCCTGCACGTCGCGGGTGGCGACGGCCTCGAAATAGCGCCGTGGGTCGTTCAGCACCGTGGCGGACATCGCTGCTCTCCTAGCTCGGCGCGGCGCGCCATGGGGTTTCGTATGGTGTCGAGGACGGCCAACGCCAGGCATGGTCCGTACACCAATGATGGAAACAGTATCAACTGATGATACGGGTCAAGATACAGCAGCATCCCCGTCGCCGAGAGATAGATGACGCTGCGGTAGGGCGCGACGCAGGCGAACAGGGCTAGCCAGCACAGATACCATGGATAATGCGGCGAAATGACGACCATGGTGGCGGTCGCCAGCACGGCGCCGGCCTGGCCGATGCGGACGATGCGGGCCGCAGGGTCATGTGGCAGCGGGCGGCCGAGCGCGAACCAGGCGGCCAGGCCGGCCAGCACCAGCAACGCCAGGGCCAGGTAGGCCCGCTCGGCGCCGGCGGGCAGCGGGCCGAGCAACACAGCCAGGCGCAGCAGGTAGAAGCCGCTGCCGGTGTTGAGACCCTCCTCGTCGGCGTAGCCGGGCAGGTAGCCGACCACATGCCAGCCGGCGCCTATATATAAGGCATATAGGGCCACGATCACGGCCAGGGTGCCGGCGAGCATGCGCCAGTCCCAGCGCCGCCAGAACGCCGGATACACCGCCGCCGGCAGGAACTTGACCAGGATCGCCAGGCCGAGGATGCCGCCGGCCAGCGCGCCCGTCCATTGGCGCGGGCCGAGCGCCATCGCCAGCCAGGCGGCGACGATCAGGCCGATGCTGACGGCGTCGACATGGCCGTTGCCGGCGAACTCCCACACCGGCAACGGGTTCCAGGCGTAGATCAGCACCCACGCGCGCGGCAGCCCGGCGCGGGTCAGCAGCGCCAGCACGCAGCCGATCGCCAGCGCCTCGAAGCCGATCATCGCCAGCTTGACGCCGATGACCGACGACCAGACCTGGCCGACCGCGGCGAACAGCAGTTGCGCGGCGGGCGGATAGATCGTCGGCGCCTCCTCCGAGCGATTGATGTGCTGGTAGATCGCCTCGTCGCGCAGGAAGCCGAGTTCCGGCGCCGCTGGCAGGTAGCGGTAGGGGTTGATGCCCTGCGCCTGCACACGCCCGTCCCAGACGTAGCGGTAGACGTCGCTCGACAGCAGCGGCGGCCCCGCCAGAGGCAGCACCCGCATGGCGGCGGCCAGCGCCAGGATGACGACCACCGAACGGCGCGGCGCCGGCCCCGTTCGCACCAGCGCCACGGCGGCGAAGTACACGGCTGCACCGGCGGCGTTGAGCCAGACGAACGGCTGCAGCCGCTCCCAGCCGATGTCGAGCGTGCCCGGCTCGCGGCACAGCGCCTCCAGCACGACCAGCAGCAGCAGCGCCAGGCCGAGGCCGGGCAGGGCGCAGGCCCGCATGCGCGAGGTCACGCCAGCCGCGCCCGCAGCTCCAATCGCGCGACGCAGGCGGCGGTGGCGGGGCATGCGTAGCCGGGGCCGCCGTCCAGCTCGCCCAGCAACCGGCGCAACGCGGCGCTGTCGTCGACATCGTACCAAGGGTCCAGATCGTGCAGCGCCAGGCCCAGCCGGCGGGCGGCGTCGCGGGTCTGCCCGGCCACGGCGGCGGTGCTCCAGGCGATGTCCTCGTACAGCCCCGCGTGCGGCGCCTGCATGCCGAGGATGTAGTAGCCGCCGTCCTCCGCCGCGCCGAGCACGGCCTGATCGCCGGGTCGCTCGAGCGCGCGGGCGGCCTGCACGAGGCGGGCGGTCGGCAGGGTAGGGCTGTCGGCGTTCAGCACGCAGACGGAGGCGAAGCCTTGGGCGAACAGCGACCGCGTGGCGTGCAGCAGGCTGCGGCCGAAGCCTTGCACGCCAGGCGGCATGTCACCCTGGCCGTCAGCTAGGACCAGCCTTGTGCCGTCCGCCAGCAGCCCGTCGAACAGGCCGTCGAGTCCGGCCGGCGCGTAGGCTACGAAACCTGTGATATCAGCCTGTTGCGCCGCCAGTTGGATGTTCTCCGTGATGTCGCGCAGGAAGGCCGCGCTCATTGCCATCGCTTCCTCCGGCAGCAGCGGCGGCGACAGCCGGGTCTTGACCTTGCCAGCGCGCGGGGCCTTCGCCATCACGGCGATCGCACAGGTCATGCCATGCAGCCCAGCGAACGAGGCGGCAACACTCGCCAAAAATCGTTAATATTGCGTGAACCAGTTCCATAGAGCATGCGTATAGCAATATCACGCCGCCGCCGGATGAGAAGCTGCGGGATCGAAAGCGGGGACTGGCGATGCTGCTGCGGCGGGACCGGGCGATGACCGCGATCGCGATCGTGCTGGACGTGGCGTTCTATGCCGGGCAAGGCACCGCCGTCAGCGCGGCCGAGATCGCCGGGCGGCTGGCGCAGGCGCGGCGCGGGATCGAGCCCGTGCTGCAAGCCCTGGTGCGCGCCAAGCTGCTGCTCAGCGTGCGCGGGCCGCGCGGCGGCTACCGGCTCGACCGCCCGCACAAGGAGCTTCGCCTGATGGACATCGCCGCCGCCGTGTCGGAGGCGGACCCGGCCATGCAGGGACCCGTCGACGGGTTGCAAGCGGCCGTGCTGCTGCCGCTGTGGGATGAACTGGAAGCTGCCTGCCGTGCCCGGCTTGATGCCCTGACGATCGACGACCTGCTGAGGCGTGCGGCGAGCGCCGGGCTGCGACGGCCTGGCCAGCTTCGCGACCTGACGCCACGATCTGCCTTGGTGGTTTGATGGACGCACGCGCCCATTGCGGTGTTTGACCGCCGGCGACATATACGGCCCGGCGCCCGCCTCTGAACAGGACAGCTCTGCAGGCCGCCGTCACGCCGACCTGGCAGCGCCGCAACGTAGCGCGGCCACCCTGACCACATAGCACAGCGAGACAAGATCATGGAGCCTCGGAAACTTTCCGGCGCCGAGACGCTGAAGGCCAACAGCCACGGGTTGCGCGGCGACCTGGCGCGCGAGCTCGAGGGCAACCCGCGCGGCGGTATCAGCGAGGCCGCCTACGGGCTCCTCAAGTTCCACGGCAGCTACGAGCAGTTCGACCGCGACACGGCGACGGCGCGCAAGCAGGCCGGCGACGACAAGGAATGGCAGTTCATGGTCCGCGCCCGCGCGCCGGGCGGCATCATGACGGGGCAGCAGTACCTGGCGCTCGACGCCATCGCGGAGAAGTTCGCCAACCACACGCTGCGCATCACCTCGCGCCAGGGCATCCAGTTCCATGGCGTGCTGATCGGCGATCTGAAGCCGCAGATCGCCGCCATCAACCACGCGCTGATGACCACCTATGCGGCGTGCGGCGACGTGGTGCGCAACGTGATGACCACCCCGGCACCGCGCCGCGACGCCATCCACGAGCGGCTGGTCGCCGACGCGCACATGCTGTCGGAGCAGCTGCTGCCGAAGAGCCGCGCCTACTACCAGATATTCCTGGACGAGGCCGCCGACTCCGACGCGCCGCCGCCCGAGGAGCCGATCTACGGCCCGACCTACCTGCCGCGCAAGTTCAAGATCGCCCTGGCCCACCCGGCGGACAACACCGTCGACGTGTTGAGCAACGACCTTGGTTTCATCGCCGTGTTCGAGGGCGACGCGCTGCTGGGCTACCAGGTCGCCGTCGGCGGCGGCCAGGGCATGACCCACAACAAGCCGCGCACCTACCCGCGCGTCGCCAGCGTGGTCGGCTTCATCGGCCCGGACCAGCTGTGGGAGGCGACCAAGGCCGTCATCGCGCTGCAGAAGGACAACGGCGACCGCTCCGACCGACGCCGCGCGCGCCTGAAATACGTGGTCGACGACCGTGGCCTGGATTGGGTGCGCACGGAGCTGGCCACCACCTACGGCCTGGCGCTGCAGCCGCCGCGCGGGCTGCCGCCGCTCGCCGTGCCCGAGTTGCTGGGCTGGCACGAGCAGGGCGACGGCAAGCTGTGGCTCGGCGTGCCGGTGCCGTCCGGCCGCATCGAGGGCAGCCTGCGCACGGCGCTGCGCGAGGCCGTCACGCGGTTCGGCATCGACCCCGTGTTCACCCCGCAGCAGGACGTGCTGCTGAGCAACGTGCAGCCGGACGACCGCGCTGGTCTGGACGAGCTGCTGCGTGGCCATGGCGTGGTGCCGAGCGAGGCGCTGACGCCGCTGTCGCGCTGGACGCTGGCATGCCCGGCGCTGCCGACCTGCGGCCTGGCGTTGACGGAGGCGGAGCGGGTGCGTGCGCCCATCATCACCGACATCGAGGCGGCGCTGGGTCGCCAAGGCCTCGCGGGCGAGCGCATCAGCCTGCGCGTCACCGGCTGCCCGAACGGCTGCGTGCGGCCGTACGGCGGCGACATCGGCCTGGTCGGGCGCATCCCCGGCCAGTATGCCCTGTTCGTCGGCGGCGACTTCGCCGGCACCCGGCTCTCGTCCAAGCTTGTCGAGAAGGTGCCGATGGCGTCCATCGGCGCCACGCTGGAGCCGTTGTTCGCGGCGTTCGCGGCGGGACGCGAGGGAGACGAGGGCTTCGGGGACTTCTGCCACCGGACGGGGTTGCCGGCGTTGCTGGCGCTGCTGCCAGGCCCGGCGCAGATCGCAGCCGAGTGATCCCGCCAGCAACCGTGCTGGCGGCGTCTTGGCGCCAGGACGGCGCGGCGCACGAGCGTTGCGTGCCGGAGGAGACGGCGGTCGCGCTGACCTACAACCGCCTCACCCATGCGGTGATGATGGCGACGCCGATGGACCTGGAGGATTTCGCCGCCGGGTTCAGCCTGGCGGAGGGCATCATCGACGCCGCAGCCGACATCGAGGAGCTGGAGGCGGTGGCGACGCCGCTCGGGGTGGAGCTGCGGATGTGGATCGCGCTGGAGCGGATGTCCGCGCTGGAGCGCCGCCGCCGGCACATCGCCGGGCCGACGGGGTGCGGGCTGTGCGGCATGGATAGCCTGGCCGACGCGATGCGCAGCCCCAGGCCCGTGACCATGCGGCGTGCCGTCAGCCGGGCCGACGTGGTGGCGGCGGCGGCCAGCATCGGTCCGCACCAAGCGCTCAACCATGCCACCCGCGCCGTGCATGCCGCCGGGTTCTGGCGCGACGGCCTGGTGACATTGCGCGAGGACGTCGGCCGCCACAACGCGCTCGACAAGTTGACGGGGGCCATGCTGCGCGCCGGCGAGGACCTGGGCGACGGCATCCTGGTGATGACCAGCCGCATCTCGGTGGAGCTGGTGCAGAAGGCGGCCACCGCTGGGATCGGGCTGCTGGTCGCCATTTCCGCGCCGACGGCGCTGGCGATCCGGGTGGCGGACGCCGCCGGCATCACCCTGGTCGGGATCGCCCGCAGCGACGGCTTCGAGGTGTTCACCCATCGCGGGCGCATTTCCGGCTGACTTCCGCAATGGCGGGCATTCGCCGATATGTTCCTGCCGCGTGCGCCGGGCGAGGCGATAGGGCTGGCCGCCATTGTCAGACGCGGACGTGGTTTGGAGAAGGAGATCAGCAAGTGAGTCGGCCGGTATGTCCGCCCGCAGGAAAGCATCGGTGCATTGCGGCTATATTCATCGGGTTGCTGCTCACCAGCGCCAGCTTTGCGGCATCTCCGCCCGAACCTGCCAAGGAGGCTCCGGCCGTCCTTGCTGCTCGCCTTGACCCGGTATGGACCTCGCCTCTCACCCAAGACCCGGCAAAACCCACGCCTTGGCCCACGTCTGGGTTCGTGCCGGATGCCTGGACCGAGGCGTCCGGCGGCGCACTGGTGTTGCTCGGGACGATGTACGGACCTGGCCATGCGGAGCGCCTGATCCTCCACAACGCCGAAAGCGTCGGACCGGAGGCCGCCGTGCCGCTTGCGTTGCCTGCCTCCGAGCCGCCGGGGCTGCAACGGCTGCCGGGACTGTTGTTCGGACATGTGGCGCCGAACCTCTACCAAAGCATCAACAGCATCGCCATTGGCACAAACGGCACGATTTGGCTGGGCGGCGGCATCAACTCGTCCATGGATATCGTCTCGGTGCGGCATGCCGACGCCTATCTGGCTAGGCTCGACGCGACCGGACAAACGATCTGGCAGCAGGCGTATTCGGACGGGCGCGCACTCGATATTTCAAGCATCGCGTTGACGAGTACGGGCGGCGCGATCGTGGCCGGCAGTCCTTTTTCCACCTACGTAAACACGTCCTGGCTGGCCCGGATTGGTCCGGACGGGGCACGCCTGCAGGAATGGCGCCTTGGCAGCGCCAAAGGCATCGCTGCCGTATCGTTGCAGGATGGCCGCGCACTCGTCGCCGGGTTCGCCGATGGCGGCGTGCCCACGGGTGCTGGGTCGTATTGGGAGACGGCGCTGGCGGCGGTCAGAGCCGGAACCTACCGTGACGACGTCGTGGCGTGGACGCTTGACGGAACCGGGCAGCTGCAAGAACCAACGCCTATCCGCGAGGGGGTCAGCCAGAACGACCGCTATCGCGGCCCGGGCGGCGGGGGTGTCGGCAGCATCGCCATGGCGGCGGCGGGCAATGCTGCCTACGTGGTCACCAACTGGCTCGACTTTCTCCGACCCATCGGGGTCGAGGTCGCCCGCATCGGGCCGGACGGCACCGTGACGTGGCGCCAAAGCCTGCCGGAAACCATCATGCCCGAAGACGAGAAACGTGCCTTCTCGTGTTCTCCCTCCATAGCGGCGTTGCCCAACGGCGACGCGCTGGTGGCGTGCGCGCTGAACGGCCAAGTCCAGATCCACTGGCTCGATGGCAGGACGGGCGAACGACGTTTTATCAGATTGGCCCCGCCACCGTGCCAAAAGGGTGGACATGGATCCAGCGTGTCCGTGATTGCCCGGCAGAATGGCACCGTGTTCGTGCGCGGGGCGGGATTTGCGAACCAGGGCGATATCGGGTGCAGTTGGATGGCAAGGCTGACGTTTACCGCCGGATAACCAGCGTCAGGCGCTTCGCCGTCGACCGGTCCGTGCCGCCACGCGTGCTTTTAGGTCCGTCTTATGGCGTGACCTTGAGTGGCTCGTGCGGTTGTCCTCGGTATTCGACCCAGTGCTGTGGCCTGACCATCGCTCTCGCTTCCCCAGGCTCCTGACTCGGCGCGGAACACGGCACACCGCCGCGACCGGCAGAGCCAGCGCGCCTGCGACAACCGCAAGGCCTTCCTGTTGCAAAGCTACCGCCGCGACATGGGCAGCGGAACGTTTGCCGCAATCGAACATGGCCCACGCCACTCATCATGCACGAGCGACGTTGGGGCGCGATGGCGTTGGCCGACCGTGCCCGCAGCGATGCCGCCCGTTGAGGCGATGACGCCGTCAGGCGGCCTTCGCCTCCCGCCGCCGGGCATGCAGGATGAACTCGGTGTAGCCGTTCGGCTGCGTGCGGCCCTGCAGGATAAGGTCGCGAGCAGCGTGGAACGCTGGCCCGTCGAACCCCGGCGCCATCGGCTTGTAGGCGGCGTCGCCGGCGTTCTGGCGGTCCACCACGGCGGCCATGCGGCGCAGCGTCTGCATCACCTGGTCCTCCGTCACCACGCCGTGCCGCAGCCAGTTGGCGATGTGCTGGCTGGAGATGCGCAACGTGGCGCGGTCCTCCATCAACCCCACGTCGTGGCTGTCCGGCACCTTGGAGCAGCCGACGCCCTGGTCGATCCAGCGCACCACGTAGCCCAAGATCGACTGGATGTTGTTGTCCAGCTCCGCCGCCACGTCGTCCGGCGCCCAGTTGGTCTGCGGCGCCAGCGGGATGGTCAGCAGGTCGGACAGCTTGGCAGGCGGGCGCCGAGTCAGCGCCTCCTGCCGCGCCGCCACGTCGACCTGGTGGTAGTGCATCGCGTGCAGCGTGGCGGCGGTGGGCGAGGGGACCCAGGCCGTGTTGGCGCCCGCCTGCGGATGGCCGATCTTCTGCGCCAGCATGTCGGCCATGCGGTCGGGCGCGGCCCACATGCCCTTGCCGATCTGCGCCCGGCCGCGCAACCCGGCGGCCAGGCCGAAATCGACGTTGCGGTCCTCGTACGCCTTGATCCACGGCTGGTTCTTGATCTCGTTCTTGCGGATCATGGTGCCCGCCTCCATCGACGTGTGGATCTCGTCGCCGGTGCGGTCGAGGAACCCGGTGTTGATGAACACCACCC
>CAXSFF010000014.1:0-13527 GCA_964236035.1 uncultured Acetobacteraceae bacterium | reverse complement strand
CGAGCGCGTCGATCTGGTCGGTGACGCGCATGGTGCCGATCTCCGCCGCCATCGCCGCCCCCATCCGCCCCGCCACCATCAGCCCAGCCAGCACGGGGCCAAGCTCGCGCACCACCGACAGCACCACGATGTTGGCGACGGCGCTCTCGGCGTTGAAGCGGGAGAACCCGGTGAACGACTGCAACGCGATCACCATGCCGCTGAAGATCGCCGTCAGCGCCACCACGGGCAGGCTGAAATACGCGAACTCGACGAACGAGCGGAGGAACATGCGGCCATAGAACGGCGGCCGCACGATCTGGGTCACGCCGTTGAAGGCGAACAGCGAGATCGAGCCGAGGCCGCGGCAGGTGCCGATCAGCCCCCGGCCCAGCGCCGCCACCCCGTCCAGCACGGTCACGCCCGCGCCGCCGGGCGCGCTCACGCGTCGCCCCCCGGGGCGCTCACGTGTAGACCCGGCGGTAGCGATGGCCCAGCGAGGTCAGGACCTCGTAGCCGTTGGTGCCGGCGCGCGCGGCCACGGCGTCGACATCCTGGTGCGGGCCGATCAGGTCGAGCCATCCGCCGGGCTGCAGGCCGGCAGCGTCGGTCACGTCGAAGGTGGAGAGGTCCATGGACACGCGACCTACCAGCGGCACGGGCTGCTCGTCAAAGCAGGCCATGGCGCGGTTGGTCAGGGCGCGGTGGAAGCCATCGGCATAGCCGACCGACACGGTGGCGATCCGGCTCGGCCGGGCGGCGGTCCACTGGGCGTTGTAGCCGACGCCTTCGCCCGCCGCGACCTCCCGCACTTGCAGCACCCGCGCCCGCAGCCGCACCACGGGACGCATCGGGTTCGGCCGCCCGGGCGTGGGGTTGACCCCGTACAGCGCCGCGCCGGGGCGGCCGAGATCGGAGGCGTAATCCGGCCCCAGGAACAGGCCGGAGGAGTTGGCGAGGCTGCGCGGCGCGGCGGGCAGCCGGTCGCAGGCGGCGGCGAAGCGGCGGCGCTGGCGGTCGTTCGCCGGGTCGCCGGGGTATTCGGCGGAGACCAGATGGGTCATGACGTAACGCAGGTCGATCCCGGCCAGGCGCGCGGGATCATCGGCCAGCGCCGCCAGCTCGCCGGCATCCAGCCCCAGCCGGTTCATGCCCGTGTCGACGTGCAGCAATGCCGGCAACGGGCGCCCGGCAAGGCGGGCTTGCCGGGTCCACGCATCGACCTCCGCCAGCGACCCCAACACCGGCGCGATGTCGTGGCGCACCAGGGCATCGGCGGCCTCCGGCCAGAGACCGTTCAGCACGGCGAGCATCGCGCCCGGCACCTGGTCGCGGATGGCCAGCGCCTCCGCCGGGTGGGCCACGAAGAAGTGCCGGCAGCCTTCGGCGAACAGCCGCGCGGCGACCTGCGACGCGCCCAGACCATAGGCATCCGCCTTCACCACGGCGGCGACGGGGCCGAACCGCCCCAGCATGCGCCAGTTGGCGGCGATGGCTCCCAGGTCGATGTGCAGCTCGGCTGGCGTCAAACCAGCTTCACGATCTGCTTGCCGAAGTTGCGCCCCTTCAGCAGACCGAGGAACGCGTCCGGTGCCGCGGCCAGGCCGTGCGCCACGCTCTCGCGGTACTTCAGCGCGCCGGATGCCACCAGGCCGCCGAGTTCGGCCAGCGCCGGCGGCCAATCCGCCATGTGTTCGGACACGATGAAGCCCTCGACCCGCAAGCGCGAGGTCAGGATCAGCCTCGGGTTCGCCATGGTCAGCGGCGCGCCGTCATAGCCGGCGATGGCGCCGCACACGGCGATGCGGCCGAACGCGTTCATCTCCAGCATCACGGCATCCAGCACGACGCCGCCGACATTGTCGAAATAGGCGTCGATGCCGCCGGGCGCCGCCGCCTGCAGGGCCGCGCCCAGATCGCCCGCCTTGTAGTCGACGCAGGCATCGAACCCCAGCGCGCCGGCGACGTAGGCGCATTTGTCCGCCCCGCCGGCGATCCCCACCACCCGGCAGCCCATCCGCTTCGCCAACTGCCCGGCCACGCCGCCGACCGCCCCGCTGGCGGCGCTCACGGCGACCGTCTCGCCGGGCTTCGGCAGGCAGAAGCGGTGCAGGCCGACCCACGCGGTGACGCCGGGCATGCCGACCGCGCCGAGATAGGCCGAGAGCGGGACATGGGCATCGTCTACCCGGCGCAGGCCAGCGCCGTCCGTGATGCCGTATTCCTGCCAGCCGAGCATGCCTACGACCTTGTCGCCGGCCGCCCATTGCGGGTTGCGCGATTCCTCGACGATGCCGACCGTGCCGCCGCCCATCACCTCGCCCAGCGGCTGCGGTGCGGTGTAGGATTTCGCGTCGCTCATGCGCCCGCGCATGTACGGGTCGAGCGACAGGAAGTGGTTGCGCACCAGCACCTGGCCCTCCTGCAACTCGGCGAGCGGCGTCTCCACCATACGGAAGTTATCCGTCGATGCGGCGGTTTCGGGACGGCTCGCCAGGATGATCTGGTGGTTGATGGCGGGCACAGTAACGGGCACGGGCGGCTCCCTCGGTACAGTGGGCTAGGACGGCGACTCCGAGCGCCGGGTCGCCCAGCGCGCGGCGCCCGCCAGCCTGCCGGCGCCGGCGGCCACGGCGGCCAGCAACGCGCGGGTGGTGCGGGCGGCCCAGACCTGCGTGCTGCGCCGGCGGGCGTGGCGGCTGAACGGGCCGTGCACCGGCGACGCCTCGTCCGACGGCGCGAACAGCGTCGGCTGCTGCAGCCGCGCCGCCTCCGGATCACGAGTGAGTTGGCCGTCGAAGCCCATCTGGCACATGGCGAAGGCGATCAGCCGCGGCGAGATGCGGGTGAACAGCGAGAAGATCGACGCCGTGCCGCTGACCACCAGCTCCGCCGGGCCATGCATCGCGGCGAGGTGGATGCCGGCGGCGACCACCTCGGGCTGGTACACCGGCGGCGCCGGGCGCGCGGGCCAGCCCATGTGCGACACGGCGTGGCCAAAGAAGGGGGTGTTGACGGCGGGCGGGAACACGGTGGTGACACGGATCGGGCTGCGTTCCATGCGCAGCTCGGCCTGCAGCGACTGGGCGAACCCGCGCACGGCGGCCTTGGCGCCGGAATAGCTGGTCATCAGCGGCAGGCCGTGGAAGGCGACGGCGGAGCAGACGTTGATGATGGCGCCCCGCCCGCGCGGCTTCATCAGCGCCAGCGCGATGCGGCAGCCGTTCACCGTGCCGCCGTAGGTGACGGCGGTGACCTGGTCGAACTCCGCCTGCGGAACCGTGCCGAAGCGGCCATAGACGCCGTTGCCCGCGCAGTTGATCCACAGGTCCGGCGGTCCCAGCCGCGCCACGATCGTATCTGCCGCATCCCGCAGCGCGACGCTGTCGGTGACGCAGGCGACGGCGGTGGCGACGCTGGCGCCCGCCGCCTGCACATCTTCGGCCGCCGCCGCCAGCCCGGCCGCGCCGCGCGCGATCAGGCCGACGCGCCAACCCTCACGGGCGAACAGGATGGCCGTGCAGCGCCCGATGCCGGACGAGCCACCGGTGACGATGACGGTTCCGGGGCTGCGGGGCGATAGTGCACGTGCGTTCACCGGCAGCACCATGCCGATGAAGCCCGCCCGGCTCAAGACGGCGGCTGTTCATTCTTGAAGGCCGAGGCCTGGCTGCCGGCCACGTGTTCCAGCAGCAGGCGGGCGTGGCCTGGTCATCGGCTTGGCGCATGGTGGATCGCTGCCATCATCAAGGTCGATCGTCAGTGCGGGCCGGCCGCAGCAAACCATGGGAGCGCCGGTGACCAAGCATTGCTTGGCACCGGCGCGCCTGGTCAGCCAGACAGCGTGACTGGAGTCAGCGTCCACCCCCACCGGCGGAGGCGCGATCAGGCTGGTTGCCGTTCTCCGTGCCTGGGGGCTGCTTGTCGGCCCGCGCCAACGCGGCGGCTTTCGGCTTGGTGCGAGGAGCGGGCTTGACTCCCGGATCGCCCAGCATCGGGTTGCGCGTGTCCGACGTGACGGCTGGGGCGCCGGGATTGGATTGTGCGTAGGCTGCGCCGCCCATAAGGCTGCACAGCAGGCCAAGGGACAACGCCGTTCTGAGTATCATTGCGAAAGCTTCCTATTGCGGGTTCACGAAACGCCGGGTGACGCCAGCCGGGTAAGCTGTCCGCGCCCGGACCGATGCCGGACCATTGAACATCGGCCGGCCTCGTCAGTTGCACCCAGCTTTGTGGCTTGGATATGGCGCTGGATGCCGCTGCCCGATCCGCCCAGAAATGGCCGCCCAGAAATGGCCGCTCAGAAATGATAGCCGATCTCGACGAACACCGAGTTCTGCTCCGTGCCGCTCAGTTTGACGCCGTTGTAGTACGAAGGATTGCCGAACTTGTTGTGCCAATATTCATAACCTACGCCGGCCTCGATCTTCTTCGGAACGTAGCCGAGCAGTTCGCCGACATCCACCATCAGCTTGGGATGCAGCAGGATTTCGACGTGGTGGTAACTGTCGTTGGTCGCGCCCTTGCCCTTTGGCCCGATGAAGTCGGCAAAGCCGGTGAAGTTGAGCGGGATCGGGCCCGCGGCGAAGGGAAACGAGAACGCGGTCTCAATCTCGCCGGTCACATCGTAGCTCGTGCCGGTGTTGATGAATGCGTTGTTGTTCCATTCCTTCGACAGCACCGTCGAAATGGTCCAGAATCCCCGCGGCAGGTTGATCGAAAACTGCGGACCAAACACGAACAGCTTCTTGTTGGTGGCAAACTGGTCGTCTTGGGTGGCCCAATCGCCGCCAATCTCGAGGCCGACGTCACGGACCGGACCGAACGAGAAAGCCTGGGTGCCTGAGATCTTGTTGCCGCTCAGCACCGACCGGAACACGCCGTAGAACTCGTCCGAGCTGTTGGTGTTGGTGTTGTTGAACGGGTTGCTGGGATTGACGCCATTGGCGCGGTCGGTCCTGGAGAAGTTCTCGAAATCGAGGCTCACGAAGTTGGAACCATACGTCCAGCCGTTCGCGTACGAGATGTTGCCCGCGATCTCGGGAGCGTTCTGGCTGAAGCCCGGATCCTTGTTCGCAGGCACGAATCGCAAGTTCACATACGTATCCTGGAAATCGATCCCCCAGGCATACGAGCGGGACGGCGCCGTCGCCAGCGACGTGAATGCAACCGCAGCCGCCGCGATCCGGATCTTGTTCATCGACTTACAACCCCCACAATGCACACCCCGTGCGACAGTAGGCTGCACAGCAAAGCCTATGCCAACATTGTGATGGAACTACCACGCGCACTTGTAATCGTGATTCGTCGAGCGAACGCCGACACCGCATCGGCGACAGGCTGGATCGGCGACAGGCTAGACAGGGGTGAAGGCCAGACCTACGGACATGTCATCCGTCGAGACGCGGCCCCATGGCGATGCATCAACGCTGCGAGATCAAGTCCAGGGATTTTGCCACCTTCCACCAGCCATCGTCCGGCCACCATCACCCGGTCCGCACGTGACGCGCCGCACAGCACCAGGGCGGCGATCGGGTCTCCAGCCCCGGAGAACCGCAACTCGTCCAAGGTGAACAGCGCCAGGTCCGCAGCCGCACCCACGGCGAGGCGGCCAAGCTCGGGCCGCCCGATGCAGTCCGCCGACCCGGCCGTCGCCCAGCGCAGCGCGTCGCGGTGGCTGACGGACGCGATGCCGTTCGCCCCGCGCTGCAGCAGGAACCCCGCACGCACCTCCTGCATCAGGTTGGAGCCGTCGTTGGAGGCCGAGCCGTCCACGCCCAAGCCGACCGCGACCCCGGCCGCCTCCAGCGCGCAGACGGGGCATGTCCCGGACGCGAGCAGTTGGTTGCTGCATGGGCAATGGGTGACGCCGATGCGGGCGCGGCCAAGCCGAGCGATTTCAACGTTGTCGAAATGAATGCCGTGGGCGAGCCAGGTCCCCGGGCGCAGCCAGCCGCAGTCCTCCAGGTAATCCAGCGGCGAGCAGCCGAAGCGCGCCTGGCAGAACGCCGCCTCGTCGACGGTCTCCGCCAGGTGCGTGTGCAGCCGCACGCCGCGCCGCTCGGCCAGCGCCGCCGTCTCCCGCATCAGCCGCGTGGTCACGGAGAACGGCGAGCAAGGTGCCAACGCGATCTGCAGCATGGCGTGCGGCGCCGGGTCGTGCAGGCGGTCGATCAGCCGCTCGCTGTCGGCGAGGATGGTATCGGCGTCCTGCACCACGCTGTCGGGCGGCAAGCCGCCGTCGCGCTGCGACAGGTCCATCGAGCCGCGGGTGAGCACGGCGCGGATGCCGAGGCGGGCGGCGGCGGCGGCCTCGATGCCGATCGCGTCCTCCAGGCCGGCGGGGAACACGTAGTGGTGGTCCGTGGTGGTGGTGCAACCGGACAGCAGCAGTTCGGCCAGCGCCACCGTCGCCGCCACTTCCAGCGCCTCGGGCGTGAGCCGCGCCCACACGGGGTACAACGCCTGCAGCCAGCCGAACAGGCTGCGGTCCATCGCCGCCGGCAAACATCGGGTCAGCGTCTGGTAGAAATGGTGGTGCGTGTTGACCAGGCCCGGCAGCACGACATGGCGGCGCGCGTCGAACACCGCCGCCGGTTGGGACGGCATCCCGCCGGCGGCGACCAACTCGACGATGCGGCCGCCCTGCACCACCACGCCGCCGGGCGCGTCGGCCAGGATGGCGAGCGGATTGCTTATCCAAAGCGGGCTTTGCATCATGGCGGCATGGCGTGACATTTGCTTGATCATTGCAAGGCCAAAAAGGAACCCTGCCGTGCAGCAGCCAGCGCTCTCGCCCGCACTCACGCCCGTGCTGTCATCCGTGACGCCGCCGCCGTTCCGCCTGGTCATCCTGGCGATCCAGCACGTGCTGGTGATGTACGCCGGCGCCGTCGCCGTGCCGCTGATCCTGGGCGGCGCGCTGAAGCTGCCGCGCGACCAGGTGGCGGCGCTGATCAACGCCGACCTGTTCGCGTGCGGCATCGCGACCTTCATCCAGGCGTACGGCATCGGCCCCGTCGGCATCCGGCTGCCGGTGATGATGGGCGTCACCTTCGCCTCGCTGTCGCCGATGCTGGCGATGGCCAACAACCCGGCGCTCGGGCTGCCGGTGATCTTCGGCTCCGTGATCGCCGCCGGCGTGTTCGGCATCGTGGTCGCGCCGTTCATCAGCCGCCTGCTGCGGTTCTTCCCGTCCGTGGTGACGGGGTCGATCATCACCGTCATCGGCATCACCCTGATGCGGATCGGCATCAACTGGATCGGCGGCGGCCAGCCGTCGTCGCCCGACTACGGCGCGCCGGGCTACCTGGCGGTGGCGTTCATGGTGCTGGCGATCATCCTGCTGCTGCTGCGGTTCAGCACGGGGTTCCTGCGCAACACCGCCGTGCTGATCGGCATCGTCGCCGGCTACCTGGTCACGCTGGCGCTCGGCTGGGGCAACCTGTCAGGGGTGGAAACGCAGCCCTGGGTCGCCATCGTGATGCCGTTGCAGTTCGGCATCCCGCGCTTCGACCTGGTCGCCTGCCTGTCGATGTGCCTGGTGATGATCGTCGTCATGATCGAGAGCACGGGCATGTTCCTGGCCCTCGGCGCCATGGTCGGCAAGCCGGTCGGCCAGGTCGACCTCGCCCGCGGCCTGCGCGCCGACGGCGTCGGCACGGTGATCGGCGGGCTGTTCAACACGTTCCCGTACACCTCGTTCTCGCAGAACGTCGGCCTGGTCGGCGTCACGGGGGTCAGCAGCCCGATGGTGTGCGTCATGGGCGGCGTCATCATGCTGCTGCTCGGCGTGTTGCCGAAGCTGGCCTTCATTGCGGCATCCGTGCCGCAATGCGTGCTGGGCGGCGCGGGCGTGGTCATGTTCGGCATGGTGGCGGCCACCGGCATCCGCATCCTGGCCAGCGTGGATTACGAGGGCCACCGCGGCAACGTCTTCATCGTGGCGATCTCGATCGGCTTCGGCATGATCCCGCTGGTGGCGCCGACGCTGTTCAAGTCGGCGCCGGACATGCTGAAGACGATGCTGGACAGCGGCATCCTGCTGGCCTCCATCGTAGCCGTCGCGCTGAACGCCTACTTCAACTCGGACCAGCTCGCCGGCGCGCAGGACGCCCCGCTCGTGCTGGCCGACCACGCCTGACACCGGGGAGGAACGCCGATGCCGCTGATCCAGTCCACCTATGGCAAGGCCCGCGTCCGGGTCATGCGCGTGCACCGCGGCGCCGAGCGCCAGGAGGTGCGCGAGCTGAGCGTGCAGACCATGCTGGAAGGCGATTTCGGCTCCGCCTTCACCGCTGGCGACAACCGCACCTCGATTGCCACCGACACCATCAAGAACATCACCTACATCGTCGCCCGCGAGAACATGCAGGCGGGCGCCGAGCTGTTCGCCCAGGCGCTCGCGGCACGCTTCCTCGATCGTTACCAGCAGGTCGAGCGTGTGCGCGTCACCACGCACGAGACGCGGTGGACCCGGGCCAGCTACGGCGGCGCGGCGCACCCGCACAGCTTCGTGCTGGATGCCAACGGCAAGCCGACCGCCGAGATCGTCGCCACCCGCGAGTCCAGCACGGTCACGTCGGGGATCGCCGGGTTCACCTTCATGAAGTCGACGGGGTCCGGCTGGGTGGACTACGTGTTCGACGACTACACCACGTTGCCGCCGACCGAGGACCGCATCGCGGCGACGGCGATGGACGCGAAGTGGGTGTGGTCATCGGCGCCGGCGGATTACGAAGCCGCCAACGCCCGCATCCTCGCCATCATGATGGAGGTGTTCGCCACCACCTACAGCTACGGCGTGCAGGACAGCCTGTACCGCATGGGTGACGCCGTGCTGGCGGCGGTGCCGGAGCTGGCGACGGTGCGGATGGCATGCCCCAACAAGCACTACCTGCCGATGAACCTCGACAGGTTCGGCCTAAGCGGCGACAACATGGTGTTCATCCCGACCGACGAGCCGCACGGGCAGATCGAGTGCGAAGTGGGACGCTAAAGCCCGGCACGTTGCCCACGGCGCATTTTCCCGGCAGGCTGCCCGACAACGATAAAGGCTGGGAGCCGTCATGCCGTCCTCGATTGCAGAACTTCCGTACTACGAACCCGACCTGTTCGCGCCGGCTGCATTGCGGGAACCGTTCGAGCACTATCGCGCGCTCCGCGACCTCGGCCCCGTCGTGCGGTTGCGTGACCCTGATGCCTACGCGCTGTCCCGTTACGATGACGTCCGCACCGCGTTGCTAGCGCAGGATTCCCTCGTCTCTGGGCAAGGCGTCGGCTTCAGCGACGCATTCAACAAGCCGGGCGTGCCGAACCTGTTGCAGTCGGATGGCGACCAGCATCGGCGCATGCGGGCGGAAGTTTCCCGCCCCCTGCTGCCGGCCCAGCTGAAGCAGCATCGGCCGTTCCTCAGGGACTTGATTGGAGAACGCGTCAAGTCCCTCGTTGACCATGGTCCGTTCGATGCCATGACCGAGATCGCGCAGTGCCTGCCGACCACGGCGATCAGCGCGCTGGTCGGGCTGCCGGAAGAGGGTCGCGCCGCCATGCTGGACTGGGCGGCGGCGACGTTCAACGCGGTCGGCCCGGCGCGTGAGGGATCAGAACGAGATTACGCCGTGCTGGCCGGGTGGCAGAAATTCCTGAAGGGGCTGGAGTGGGCCGATATCCGCGAGGGCAGTTGGGCCCGGACGCTGGAATCCGCGATCTCAAGTGGCAAACTGTCCGAGGCGGAGGCGCGCGGCGCAATGAGCGCCTACGTGATGCCCAGCCTCGACACCACCATCCTGTCCAAGGGCCACCTGCTGAACGGCCTCGGCCGCGACCCGGCGCAGTGGCGCATGCTGAAGGACGACCCGGCCCTGATCCCGAACGCGGTGCTGGAAAGCGTGCGGCACTGTGCCGTGGTGCGGTGGTTCTCCCGCTGGGCGCAGGAGGATTTCGCGGTGGCGGGCCACGTCATTCCGGCCGGGTCGCGCATCATGCTGATCTACGCGTCGGCCAACCGGGATGAACGGCGCTACCCGGACCCCGACCGCTTCGACCTGACCCGCGACACGCGCGGCCAACTCGCCTGGGGCACCGGGCCGCATCTCTGCGCCGGGATGCACCTGGCCAAACTGGAGATGGAGGTGATGCTGGAGGCGCTGGTCGAGCACTGCGAGGTGATGGAGACCGGCGCCCCGGAACTCAATGAGAACCGCGGCCTGTATGGTTTCCGCAACTTGCCGATGGAGCTTCGATCCAAAGCCTAGGCGGCATAGGTCGTCCGATACATCTCGGTGAGATGGTCCGACACCGTGGTCGCACGATAGCGCGGCTGCTCGCCGGCGGAGACGCAGCCGGGCAGCGCAGCGACGGTGTGGCCCGGAGTGCCCTCGAAGAAGAACGGCACCGAGTAGCGGTCGCGGCCCGAGACGTTCACCACGCGGTGCAGGGTCGACCGGTAAAGGTCGTTGGTCCAGCGCGCGAACATGTCGCCGATGTTGACGACGAAGGTGCCGGGAGTCGGCGGCGCGTCGATCCATTCCCCCGCCACCTGCACCTGCAGCCCGCCCGCTGCATCCTGCCACAGCAAGGTCAGGCAGCCCCAGTCGCTGTGTGCGCCGCAGCCTTTCTCGCCGGGTTGCGGGTTGGCCGGCTGCGGCGGGTAGTGCAGCAGGCGCAGCACCGACATCGGATCGCCGCAGAACGCGGCAAAATGGTCGGCAGGCAGGCCGAGCGACAGCGCCATGGGACGCATCATCCGGGTCGCCAGCTCGGTCATGGCATCGAAGTAGGCCTGCATCGCCGGGCGGAAACCCGGCAACGCGGGCGGCCATTGGTTTGGCCCCTGGTTAAAGTAGCCGGCCAGCACGTTGGGATGGTCGCTCGCCAGGTCGTTGCCGATGTAGAAGCCTTCCTTCAGGTCCGGCGGCGTGCCTGCTTCGAGGCGCTGGGTCCGCATCGCCTCGTAGCCGCGGTTGCACCGGGACTTGGTCAACGACACTTCCTGCCTTTGCTCAAGCGGCAACGCGAAGAACAGCCGCATCTGCTCGGCGGTTGTCTCCATCAGCGCAGCGTCGATGCCGTGGTTCTCTATGTAGAAGAAGCCGGTGCCGATGCACGCTTCATGCAGGGCATCGATGGAATGGCCTTGGGCCAGAAGCTTGGCGTCCAGGACTGGCAAATGCATGATTGATCCCCGCAAGGAAAGACTGGGTGTTGGACAGCGACCTACCCATCATTGCGAGCCGCCGCTTGGCGGCGTGGCAACCCAGGGCAACACGGTAGGTATTCGTCGCGCGGCCCCTGGATTGCCACGTCGCAATGACGGGAGAAATCAGTCTCCAACGCCCGTGATCTTGAGCAAGGATTTTAAAGGCCCCGCCTTTAACGGGGTCCAGGGGCAGCGCCACTGGCCTTGCTCAAGCGTAGACCCGCGTAACCTCCTCCTCGCCGTTGCTGCGCAGCAGCTCCAGCAGGCGGCGGCGCATGATCATCCCGGGCCGGTCCGACGGCATGTGCTGCTCGATCTTGCGGCTGACGTCCAGGATCGCGTCCGGGCTGGTCGATTCCAGCACCTCGCGATCCTCGGTGATGATGGTCCGGTCCCACTCGATCAGCTTGTCAGTCGAGCAGTCCGCCTCGGTGTCGTTGCGGTACAGCAGCTGCACCAACTGGATGCGGCCATCGTCGATCGGGGTGGCGCAGTTGACGATGATGTGGCGGATGCCGCTCGGGTACTCGATGTCGAGCCGGCGGCAGAACGGCATGTACCAATGGTTGCGCATGCGCCGCTCGGTCAGCGCCTCGGTGCTGCCGGTGACCTCGTGCGCGATCGGCGGGTTGAGGATGTCGACGACCGTGGTGGCCTTGAAGCCGTAGTCGGTCTCCTCGATCTCGTATTTCTTCGGCTTCGGCGCGTTGAGGATGCCGAACGTGTTCTGATGCACGAACGAGAAATGCGCGTTGTCGAACGAGTTCTCCATCAGCCGCAGCGGCGCCGTCTGCCACTGGTCGTAGAACTGGAAGATGCGGCGGTACCCGGGGTCGCTGTCCTCGGGCACGTCCGGGATCGGGCTCAGCGGCTCGTCCAGCGCCACCCAGGCGTAGCCGTAGCGCGCCACGCAATGGAACGGCGGCACCCGGTGCTTGGGCAGCACGGTGTCGATCTCGAACTGCGGGATGCGGACCAGCGCCCCCGTGCGGTCGTAGGTCCAGCCATGGTAGCCGCAGACGATGTTGCCGTCCTCGATCCAGCCCTTCGACAATTGCGCCGTGCGGTGGCAGCAGCGGTCGGCCAGGGCGGCGGGCTGGCCCTCGGCATCAAGGAACAGCACGATGTTCTCGCCCATCAGGCGGAACGGCAGCGGGCCGGACTTCAGCGCGTCGATCCGCACGGTGGCGTACCAGAACTTGCGCAGCGTCTTCTGTTGCGTGGTCAGCATGGCATGGGCCTCCGGAAAAGGGTCAACGTTCGCTCTCCATGGCGCTCTCGTGCCAGCGTCCGAGCAGCGCCTGCTGCAGCCACACCATCAGGCCGAACAGGACCACGCCGGTGACGGTGATCAGCAGCAGCGCCGCGAACATGCGCGGGATGTCGAGCTGGAAGCTGGACTGCATGATCTCGTAGGCCAGCCCCGCGCTGTTGCCGCCGGTGCCGGCGACGAACTCCGCCACCACGGCGCCGACCAGCGCCAGCCCCGAGGAAATCCGCAGCCCGGCCAGGAAATACGGCAGCGCCCCGGGGATGCGCAGGCGCCACAGCGTCGCCATCCGGCTGGCCTTGTTCATGCGGTAGTACGCCAGCAGCCCGGGATCGACGCTGCGCAGCCCGATGGTGGTGTTGGAGATGATCGGGAAGATCGCGATCACCGTCGCGCACAGCGTCAGCGCCGTCGTGGTGTCCTTGATCAGGATGATGATCAGCGGCGCCACGGCGACGATCGGCGTCACCTGCAACAGGACGGCGTACGGCAGCAGGCTCAGTTCGATCAGCTTGCTCTGCACGAACAGGAACGCGATCAGCGTGCCGAGCACGACCGACACGGCGAACGCGATGAGCGTCACCTTCAGCGTGCTCCACAACCCGTGCAGCAGCACCGGCCAGCCGTCGGCGAACGAGCTGGCGATGTCGGACGGCGCCGGGAACAGGTACTTCGGCACCTCCCAGTAGGCGCACGACGCCTCCCACACCACGACGATGAGCACGCCGACGCCGAGCGGCGCCATCATCCGCGCGAACCAGGGCTGGGCGATCAACGGGCGCATCATGCCATCCGGCTGGCGACGGAGGCGTCGGTCAGCCGCACCGACAGGTCGCGGCACAGCAGCGCGAAGCGGTCGGACTTGCGGAACACGGCGTCGCGCGGGAACGGCTCGTCGACGGTGAACTCGGCGAAGATGCGGCCGGGGTTGGCGGCCATCACGATGATCCGCGTCGACAGGAAGATCGCCTCGTAGATCGAGTGGGTGACGAACACGTTGGTCAGCCGCCGCTCCCACGACAGCCGCACCAAATCCTCGTCGAGCTTGTTGCGGGTGAACTCGTCGAGCGCGCCGAAC
>CAXSFF010000013.1:0-13840 GCA_964236035.1 uncultured Acetobacteraceae bacterium | reverse complement strand
CTGCGACGGCGGACTGCCGCGCGTAGACGCACGCGCTGACGGACACGAGCAACGAGAGTCCAGAAATTACGGCTGAGGTGTCCACCCCGCCCGTGTGCCCGCCTACCGACACTCACGCAAGATGGTCGGCACGTTGACGCCGCACTCCGCCGTGAACCGAGGCGTGAGATCCCGCACTTGGATTCGTTCCTGGCGGCCATTAAATCCAGCATCCCTGTCACGCCCGACGACAGCGTCGAAGCAATACAAACCGCGGTGTCGATGGCCTACCGAGGCCTCGGCTTGGAGGGCTAAACGGAAGCGCGGCATGCCAGATCCAATAGATGCCGGGGAATCAAGGACGGCGTGGACGTGGACAACGGTCTGATTCCGACCGACAACCCCAACCTATTCAACATCAGCCCTCTGCTGGAGAGGTGCGCCGAGTAGCAGGAGCCAATCAATCTTGCACGGCTACTGCACGGATTGATGCACATGTTCCTGTTTCGTACCGGCTCGGAACGGCTCGTCAAGGTGCCGTTCTCCATCGAAAACACCAGCAAACACTGACATTTCACCGCAGGATTTGCATGCACCATCTTTTTTGGTAAGGGAGAGGTCGAGAGTTCAATCCCCTCCAACAGCACCAATGCTTGCCAGCCGCTCCTCCGCTTCACGCCGCCATGCGGAGTTCTACAGGCGGTCGGTCGGGCTCAGCATCGCGCCGAGGCCGTGCGCCCGGGCGTGCTGGCCGGGCATCACGTTGCTGACGCTTCTCGGTTTGGTTCTTCAGTCAGCCGGTCCTAATCCATCCGCAGCACCCAAGCCGTATAGCCGTTCGTTCTCCTCGTTCTGCAGCCGCTCGCGTTCCGCCTCGGCCTGCGCGAGCCGCTCGAAGGCCCCCGGGCGGTCGGCCAGCACGTCTGAGCCGTATTGCCGCAGGATGTCGGCGACGGTGGTGAACCAGGCCTGGACGTCGACTAGCGACGCGATGGCCTGCCCCGGCGGGAGTGCGAGCGAGACGGATCGGCCGGCCATGAAAAGGAGGTCTTCCAGATCAAAGCTGGTGGATTGATCAATCAACCGCTTCACTCGACATGACCAGTCATATTCACTGGGCAGGGATAAACTGACGCAGACCCGGTCCAATTTGTAATTCCAAAGGCTGCGAAGCTCCTGGCCAGGCACCAAGCCGAACTCCGATTGCAGGAATGCGAAGGTCTCTCTGACGATCTTGACCGAGCCAAGGTAGCCGTCAGGATCGTACTTGCGCTGCTTCCCCTCGGCAATGATCTGCCCGCCAAGGTCCATTACAGCTGCATAGTCGAGGTCCTGCTGTAGCGCCTTGCCGTAGAACGCTTGCAAGGCCGCGACCAACTCTTCCTCCTGCTGCACGCGTCCGGACAGGTTATGGCCATTATCTTTCAGCAGCGAATTGCCAAGATTTCTCCAGTCATCCGCGGCTTCAAACATGTCGTTGATGATAGGCTGATCGTTCCTCGCTGGCTTGAGCTTGGCCGCTAGCCTAGCGAGTGTGTCAATGTTGCGCGCCAATCTTTCCATGATTGAATGATCACCGTTGCTCTCTTTCTACCTAAAGGCCCGTCGTCGGTCGTATAGTTTATATGCGGCTCATGGTGTGGACTAATGCCATCCGGATAGTGTCCTGGCTCAGTCCGCTGATCTATGCCGCCCGACTCCTTAATCATTCGCTCTGCCTCCTCCTGGGTGGGACGCGGCCCTGAAGCGTCTCATGCGTTCCAGGCTGTCTCAACTGATCCTTCGCTTTTTTGTAGAGGGGGGAGTCTTTCCAACCCCACTGCGTCATGATGGGTGCCGCAGCGCCGACCAACGGCGAAAGGTGCCGCTGTCCGCGCGTCTCGCGGTCGAGGGCAAGCACCTCGTCGTCCGACATCTGGTCGACATCCAGGGCGATGCCGTCCCGCATGTAGACCAGGCCGCCCGCTGCACCCATTGCGCGCCGCAACTCGGTCGCCTGCTCGTGCCGGGTCTTGGCCAAGCCGAGGCCGTGCAGCCACTGCCAAATCCCGCCGTGTTCCGGCTCGCTGGCGCTGGCCGGCGGTTCATCATCGGCAACCAGCGTTATCGCCGGTATTGGAGCCTTGAGTGCCGGCTGATTCATGGCGGCAGAAGATACCGGCGGCAGGGCTGGCTGGGCTTGGCTGGTCGCGACGGCAGCAAGCGTGGCAGGGTCGTCCGCCCGATCCTGCGCATCAGCCAGGAAACGACTCCAACTCCCGAGGCCGACGGCCTGCATCGCCGTCGCCACCTGCTCTGAGGCGCCGCGCAGGTCGTCGTAATTTTGTGCCGTCGAAATCCCTGCGACGGC
This sequence comes from uncultured Acetobacteraceae bacterium, assembly GCA_964236035.1. GTDB lineage: Bacteria > Pseudomonadota > Alphaproteobacteria > Acetobacterales > Acetobacteraceae > CAXSFF01. The sequence goes on along the minus strand of CAXSFF010000013.1, from coordinate 11,511 downwards.
GGCATGCAATGCCTGCACCGCCCGGTCATCCGGGCTGCGGTCGAAGAAGTGGCCCGCGAACGCCGCCTCGTTCAGCCGCATCGCGCCTGACCAGCGCGTCAGCAGCTTCTCCAGCCGTTTTGCCGCGCCGAACTCATGCAGCATGCCGGCCTGGCCACGCAAGCTCCTCGGCAACGCCGCGAGCGAGGCAAGCGACACCGCGGCCGTACGCTCCTCGATGTGCCCTGGACCGAACAGGCCGCCTTCCGAGGGTGCTGCCGCCTGGCCCGGGCCAGTGCCGTGCCCGAACCAGCCATGCTCCTGCCGCCCCTGGTTCTGCCAGCCCTCGCCTGTTCCCGCCATACGCACCGTCCTGATATTGTGCTGATGGCACAACGGAATGCGATCGTTCTGCAAACTCTTTTGCATCATAGTGTTCTATGCTGAAACCTGGTTAGGCTCAGCCTTATCCGACGGAGTCGACGACCAAACTCGCAGCCGTCATTGCGAGCGCTTGCGGCGCGGCAATCCAGGGCAACACGGCAAATGTCCGTCGCGCGGCCTTGGATTGCCGCACCGCCAAGCGGCGGCTCGCAATGACGGGTGTCGGGATTACAGGTTGCTGTCCAACGGCGACAGGATTACCGCCGCACGAATATCTGCTGGTCCGGCGGCTCGGCCCAGTCCTCCTCGATGCGGCTGATCACCGCCAGCGGGGGACCGCGCCGGCATTGCCGCAGCAGCTCCTCCATCGCGTCCGTCTCACCGAACACCAGCGCCTCGACGGAGCCGTCCGCGCGGTTGGCGACCCAGCCGACCACACCCAGCGCCTGCGCCGCCGCCACCATCCAGTCGCGGAAGCCGACGCCCTGCACCCGCCCGGCGATGATCAGCCGCTTGGCCCTCACCGGACCAGCTCGATCAGGCGCGCCGCGTCGGCGATGTCGGCGTCGATGTGCAGGCGGCGTGCCTTGGCGGCGGCGTCCTCGCCCCAAAGCTGCTCCTGATACAGCTCGTCGGTCAGCGACAGCGCGTGCGCCTCGTGCGCCGCCACGGCGCCGTGCGCCACCGCCAGTCCCAGCACCAGGCTGCCCAGCGCCGGCACGATGATGCCCAATCCCGCCAGCACCCAGGCATCCTCGGCGAACGTCGCCCGCCGCAACGCCTCCAGCGCCAGGGGATGCTGCGGCTGGTGGACGATCCCCGTGGTGACCACCAGCGCCGCGCCCAACTGCGCGCGGGCCCAGGCCAGCCAGGGGTCCCAGGCCCGCGCCTGCCACTCCGTCAGCGCGGGCGGGGTCGGCGCGCGGTAGCACAGCAGGTCGGTCTCGCCATAGACGGCGATGGCCGCCGCCGTGGGCGCCGGGTCGGGCGCTATGCGCAGCTGCGCGGTGCCGGCGAGCCGGGTCAGCGGCACGTCGCGGTATTCCATGGTGCCGGTGGCGAGCCCGGCCTGCTGCCACTCCGCCGCGATGGCGTCGGCAAGGCCAGCGGACGGGACATGCAGCGGCGGGCCGGCGGGCAGGCGCACCGGCTTGCCATCGAGCTGCACGCCGAAGCCGCCAGGCTGCGGGACGACGCTGGCGTCCGACCAGAACCGCTTCACCGCAGGAAGCTCCGCAGCAGGTCGGCTGGCTTGGCGGCCTTCGAGGGCGCGTCGGCCGGCAGCGGCCCTGCCCGTCCGTCCCGCGCCGCCGTCAGCGCCGCGGTGCAGGAGTCCTGCGCCGGCGCCAGGTTGCCGATCGCCACCCCGACCCGTCCGGCCGGGTCCAGCGAGCCCTGAGCCAACACGGGGCGAGCCAGCGGGCCGTCGAGCCGAACAGGGGTCACGACACCCACGCCGCCTGCGCGGATGGTCGGGCGCAACCGCAGCGCGAGCGTCTCGGCGCCGAGGTCGACCACGCCGGTGCCCTCCAGGTCGAGCAGCGCCGTGTCCAGCCTCAGCGCCGCGAGTGACGCCTGCCCTTGCGCCAGGTTCACCCGCACCGCGAGGCAGCGCACGTGGCTGCGGCCGAGCTTGACGCCCACCGAGCGCCCCAACGGACCGAGCAGCGCTGCCACCATCGCGTCCGACAGCTCGCCGTCCACCATCGCCAGCCCGGCGTGCCCGTCCAGGTGCGCCGCCAGGTCGTGCGGCGAAGCCCCCGCGCTTTGCAGGGCCACGTCCAGCTCGACGGTGGCGTTGGAGCCGCCGGGCAGGCCGAACGCCTGCGCCAACGGGTCGAGCGCCAGGGCGGCGGAGCGCAATGCGAGCGTGACCGGCGGCTGCGGCTGCGCGGCGTCGGCGGTGAGCGCGCCGTCGACGCGGCCGCCGGGCGCCTGCATCGACGCCGGGTCGAGCCGCAGCGCGCCGTCGTTCAGCACCAGGTGGGCGGTGGCCGCGCGATAGTCCGCGTGGGCGACGTGAAGGGTGTCGATGGTCATCTGCAGGTCTGCGTCGAGACGGCGCAACGCCGCCCAGGGCAGCGGCGCGGTCGAGAACAACGCGGTGGACGGTGCTGGGGCCGGCGCCGCCGGGCCGGGAACGGGAGCTGGTTCGGCGGCGCGCGGCAGGCTGCGCAGAGCATCGACATCCAGGTGGTGCGAGACGAGAGTGCCGCGGATGGCGGGACGTGGGGCCTGCGTCACCGCGACGTCACCCTGCATGTCGATCAGTGCCGATTGCAGGTCCAGGCCGCGCAGCGACACGCCGGTCCCGCTGCGCAGCAGGCTGCTGGCCAGCCGCCAGGGCGCGTTGGCCAGCGTCCCCTCCGCCTCCAGCCGCGCCGGCTGACCAGGTGCCGGGTAGTCGAGGTCGAGCCGGGTCAACGCGGCGCCGGGCTGGATGCGGGACAGGTCCGCCGCGCCGATGTGCAGTGTCGCCGCCTGCACGGAAGGCGTCTCCCCGGTCATGGTCATGTCGAGCCGCAGGTCATGCGCATCCGGCAGCGCGCGTTGCAGCACGGGACCGAGCGCCGCCAGGTTCGGCACATCGGCGGTCACGCGGCCTTGGAAGCCATGTGCCGGGATGGGAAGCTGCGCCGCGCCGTCCAGCGAGAACGACGCGTCGCCAAACCGAAGGGCAAGCTTGACCGGGAACGGCCCCGCCGCCGCGCCAGTCAGTTGCGCGGGGGCGCCCAGCGTCGCATCGAGGTGCGCCGGCTGACCGCTGGCCTGGGCGTCGGCGGCAATCGTAGTCGACATGGCCGCGACCGCCACGGCCGCGCGTTGCAGGTCGACCGCCTGGGTCCAGCCGGTGCGGCCGTCGTGCCAGGTGACGCGGCCGTTCTCCACCAGGATCGACCTGATCACGATCGGCTCGCGCGCCCGGTGCGGCGCGGCATCGGTTGCGGCGGCGGGCGCGGCGGGGCGCTGGACCTGCCAGTTGCCGATCCCGTTGTCGTCGGTCTCCAGGAGGATGTCGGGGCGGACCAGGGTGATGGCGGCGATCTCGACGCGGCCGGCCAGCAGCGGCAGCAGTGCCACGTGCGCCTCCACCCGGGCCGCCGTCGCCATCTGCGGCCGGGTGCCGCCGGGCCGGTTGGCGAAGGCCACGTCCTCCGCCTCGATGCCCGGAGTCAGCCCGAACGACAGCCGCAGCGGCCCGGCCAGCACCAGGTCGCGCCCGGTGGCGCGGCGCACGGCATCGACGAGGCGGCCTTTCTGACTGTTCGGGTCGAAGCTCAACGCGAACACGGCGCCCGCGGCCACGCCCACCACGAGCAGGCTGCCCACCAGCGCCGCAGCGATCTTCACCCGCCTGCCCATCCGACCTCCGCTGCACTACCGACGCAAAGGTGGGAGCGGCGGCGGCGCGATGAACCCCAGGGTCGAGAATGTCTCCCGCATGTGCGGCGGCAGGTCGGCCGCCACCTCCAGCGTGCCGCCGGCAGGGTGCGGCAGCAGCAGCGAGCGCGCGTGCAGGTGCAGCCGGTCGGGCAGGCCCTCGACGTAGCTGCCGCCGGAGCCGTTGTCGCGCGCCTCCGCGTACTTGTCGTCGCCGACGATCGGCGTCCCCAGCGCCACGCAATGCACCCGCAACTGGTGCGTGCGCCCGGTCAGCGGCATCAGCTCCAACCAGGCGAGCTTCTGCGCCGCGTGGTCCAGGGTGCGGTAGTTGGTGTAGGCGCGCTGGCCGTCCTTGTCCTTGCGGTCGGCCGCCACCGTGCGCTCGCCGAACGCGCTCAGCACACGTTTCAGCGGCTGCTCGATCTGGCCCTCGACCGGCAGCGGACGCCCGGCCACCACGGCCCAATAGGTCTTCTCCACCTCCCGCGAGCGGAACATCGCCGACAGCCGCGCCGCCACCGCCGCCGTGCGCGCCAGCAGGATCACGCCGGAGGTCTCCCGGTCCAGCCGATGCACCAGCCGCGGCCGGTCGCCACCTTCGCGCAGGGTGTCGAGCATGCCGTCGAGGTGGCGGGCGATACTGGGGCCGCCCTGCGTCGCCAGGCCGGACGGCTTGTTCAGCACGATCACCTGGTCGTCGCGGTACAGCACCAGCCGCTCCATCTCGCGGCTTTCGCCCGGGCTGGCCACGACGGCTGCCTTCTCCGGCGCGGCGGGCATCGGCGGCACCCGCACTGCCTGGCCGGCGACCAGCCGCGCCGACGCCTCGACCCGGTGGCCATCGACGCGGACCTGCCCCGTGCGGCACAGCTTCTGCAACGCGCCCTGGGTCAGCGCCGGGTAGCGCCGCCGCAGGAAACGGTCGAGCCGCACGTCGGCCTCGTCGTCGGCGACGGTCTGGATGGAGACGCTCATGCTGTCCGGGCCTTCCGCAGTTCCGCCCAATGGTCGAGGCGTCTAGCCAGCTCCCGTTCGTAGCCGCGGTCGTTCGGGCGGAAGAACGCCTGCCGTTCGAGACCCGGCGGGAAGTAGTCCTGGCCGGAGAACGCGTCCTCCGCCTCGTGATCATACGCGTAGCCGGCACCGTAGCCGAGATCCTTCATCAGCCGGGTCGGCGCGTTCAGGATGTGCGCCGGCGGGGCCAGGCTGCCGGATGCGCGGGCAGCCGTGGCGGCCTCCTTGCTGGCAACGTACAGCGCGTTGGATTTGGGCGCCGAGCCGAGATAGACGATCACCTGCGCGATCGCGAGCTCGCCCTCGGGGCTGCCGAGCCGTTCGTAGGCCTCCCAGCCCGCCAGCGCCTGCACCAGCGCCTGCGGGTCGGCCAGGCCGATGTCCTCGGACGCGAAGCGCACCAGACGGCGGGCGATGAAGCGGACATCCTCGCCGCCGGCGACCATGCGGGCGAACCAGTACAGCGCCGCATCGGGGTCGGAGCCGCGCAGCGACTTATGCAGGGCGGAGATGAGGTTGTAGTGCTGCTCCCCGTCCTTGTCGTATAGCGCCGCCCGCCTGGCCAGCAGCCCGGATAGCGAGGCGGCATCGAGCGGCGGCGTGCCAGGCGGCAGCGCCTGCAACTGCTCGGCCATGTTCAACAAGGTACGGCCATCGCCGTCTGCCATTCCCCGCAACGCCTCGCGGGCGCCGGCGTCGAGCGGCAACGAACTCACGGCGGCCTCGGCGCGGATCAGCAGGCGTTCAAGCGCCGGGTCGTCCAGGCGGCGCAGCACCAGCACCTGGCAGCGCGACAGCAGAGCGCCGTTCAGGGCGAAAGACGGGTTTTCCGTGGACGCGCCGACCAGCACGACGGTGCCGTCCTCCACCACGGGCAGGAAGCCGTCCTGCTGCGCGCGGTTGAAGCGGTGGATCTCGTCGACGAACAGCAACGTGGCCTGCGCGTGGGCGCGGCGGCGGCGGGCGGCCTCCTCGAAGGCGCGCTTGAGGTCGGCGACGCCGGAGAACACTGCGGACAGTTGCACGAAATGCAGCCCGGCGGCGGCGGCGAGCAAGCGGGCGATCGTGGTCTTGCCGACGCCCGGCGGGCCCCAGAAGAGCAGCGACGCGAGCGAGTCACGCGCCAACATGCGGGTGATGGCGCCGTCAGGCCCCAGCAGATGATCCTGGCCCACGACGTCGGCCAGGGTGCGCGGGCGCAAGCGGTCGGCCAGCGGCGCCGTCGTGGCCGCAGGTGGTTCGTCGGAACTGAACAGGTCCGCTGCCATAATGCCGTCAGGACACCGCCGCCGCACACGCTGGACCCGGCGTCAGCGCGCGAGCGCCGCCGCCGGTCTGGGCATCCACCAAGGCGAACAGCCGGTCATCGAGGGTCAGTGCCGCATAGGAGCCGCCGGATACGGCATCCAGGTCGCCGCCGTTGTCGATGCGGTGATCGGTCACGCCGCCATCGGGCGATTCGCGCCGCAACAGGCCGCACAGCGTGTAGTGAATGTGGACAGCGCCATCGAGCGCCGCCGTGAAGCTGTCATCCGGATGCGCGCGGTCGATGCGCAGAGTGCCGGCGAGCGATCCGTTGAGGAAAACCGCGATGGTTTCCTCCTGCTGGCCCGCAGAGAGGTGATCCATGATGGTGACGGTCGCGGTCTTGGCCTGCGCAGGTGCGACCCGGCCCGAAAACACGAAACCGGCTCCCACGACGAGCGTCGCAAGGCCGGTCCGCATCATGCCGCCAACAAGCCGGGACGTGTCAGGCCGCCTGCTCGGCCGCCTCTAGACGGGGGCCGCTGTCGAGGCCCTTGGCCGCCGGGTCGCGCTCGATCAGCTCGATCACCGCCATGTCGGCGGCGTCGCCATAGCGCATGCCGGCCTTCAGCACGCGGGTATAGCCGCCCGGCCGGGCCTTGTAGCGGGTCGCCAGCGCATCGAACAGCTTGGCCACCACGCGTTCGTCGCGCAGTTGGGCATAGGCTTGGCGCCGAGCATGCAGCCCACCCCGCTTGCCAAGGGTGATCAGCTTTTCGGCCACTGGCCGCAGCTCCTTCGCCTTCGGCAGCGTGGTGGTGATCTGCTCGTGCTTCAGCAGCGCCACGGCCATGTTGCGGAACATGGCCAGACGGTGGCTGCTGGTGACGTTGAGCTTGCGGCCGGCTACACCGTGGCGCATCGAATGGATCTCCTATTGCTTCAGAACGGCTCGTCGAGGCGCTTGGCGAGGTCCTCGATGTTCTCCGGCGGCCAACCCGCCACCGACATCCCGAGGGTGAGGCCCATATTGGTCAGGACCTCCTTGATCTCGTTCAGCGACTTGCGACCGAAGTTCGGCGTGCGCAGCATCTCCTGCTCGGATTTCTGCACCAAGTCGCCGATGTAGACGATGTTGTCGTTCTTCAAGCAGTTCGCGCTGCGCACCGACAGCTCGAGCTCGTCCACCTTGCGTAGCAGGTTGCGGTTGAACGGCAAGTCGTCATGCTGCTCCTCGGCACGCAGCTGTTGCGGCTCGTCGAAGTTGATGAACAGCTGCAACTGGTCCTGCAGGATGCGCGCCGCCAGCGCCACGGAGTCCTCCGGCGTCACCGCGCCGTTGGTCTCCACCGACAACACCAACTTGTCGTAGTCGGTGACCTGGCCCACGCGGGTCGGCTCGACCTTGTACGACACCCGGCGCACCGGCGAGTAGATCGCGTCGATGGGAATGAGCCCGATCGGCGCATCCTCGGGCCGGTTCGCCGCGGCGGGGACGTAGCCCTTGCCCAGGTTGACGGTGAACTCCATGCCCAGCTTTATGCCGTCATCGAGCGTGCACAGCACCAGATCGGGGTTCATGATGTCGATGTCGTGCCCGGCGGTGATCTGCCCGGCCCGTACTTCCCCTGGCCCCGTCGCCGTCAGCACCATCCGCTTCGGGCCTTCGCCGTGCATGCGCAACGCCAACTGCTTGATGTTGAGCACGATGTCGGTCACGTCCTCGCGGACGCCCGGGATCGTGCTGAACTCATGCAGCACGCCGTCGATCTGAACGGACGTCACGGCGGCGCCTTGCAGCGACGACAGCAGGATGCGGCGGATGGCATTGCCAAGCGTCATGCCGAAGCCGCGCTCCAGCGGCTCGGCCACCACCAGCGCAACGCGTGACGGGTCGGAACCTGGCTCGAACTCCAGCTTCTCGGGCTTGATCAACGACTGCCAATTGCGCTGGATGACCATGATCTCATCCTTCCTCATGCGCATATCCTTTCCTGCATGGCGCTCAAACCCGGCGGCGCTTGCGCGGGCGGCAGCCATTATGTGGGATCGGCGTCAGGTCACGGATTTGGGTGATCGAGAAACCCACGGTCTGCAATGCCCGCAACGCGCTTTCCCGGCCTGAACCCGGGCCGTTGACCTCGATCTCCAGCACTTCCATGCCATGCTCGCGCGCCTTCTTGCCGGCGTCCTCGGCAGCGACCTGCGCAGCATAGGGCGTGCTCTTGCGGCTGCCCTTGAAGCCCTGCGCCCCGGCCGACGACCAAGCGATGGTGTTGCCCTGCGCGTCGGTGATGGTAATCATGGTGTTGTTGAACGTGGCATTCACATGCGCCACGCCGGAGCTGATGTTCTTGCGCTCCTTGCGGCGAGGACGAGCGGCGGCTTTCGCCATGAGGTGATCCTAACTTCTAAAGCAAAATGACGCGGCAGCGACGAAAGGCTACTTCGTCACCTTCTTCTTGCCGGCGATGGCCACGGCCTTGCCCTTGCGGGTGCGCGCGTTGGTATGCGTGCGCTGGCCACGGACCGGCAGCCCACGGCGATGGCGCAGGCCCCGATAGCAGCCCAAATCCATCAGCCGCTTGATATTCATGGCCACCTCCCGCCGCAGGTCGCCCTCGACGCGAAAGTCACGGTCGATCACCTCGCGGATGCGGATGACCTCCTCATCGCTGAGCTGGTTGACCCGGCGATCATCAGGAATGCTCAACTGGCTGCAGATCGCGGCGGCCTTGGTGGCCCCGATGCCATAGATATAACGCAGGCTTATCGTCACCCGCTTGTTCGTGGGGATGTTCACCCCGGCAATACGCGCCATGTCGATCTCCTGATCAGTTCGGAACGCGGCGCGCCTGCCGCGCAACGCCGGGTCGGTAATCCGTGCGGCCTGCTCGCTCACGCGCTGGACCACTGGTGATATTATGCGGGCGAGAATGCTGCCATTCCGCCGGAGGCGCTGCTTATAGCGCCAGCCCTATTCCTGTCAACGTGGAATGATCACTTCTTCGTGGGATCGATAGCCTTCGGGATGGCACTCAGCACTGCCTCGATCGCCTGCGTGACGGCGTCGATGTCGGCCATCCCGTCGACCGTGTGCAGGCGGTGCAGATGCTCGTAATGCGGCAGGATGGGCCTGGTCTGCCGGTTGTAGACGTCAAGCCGCTCGCGCACCGTCTCCCGGTTGTCATCCGGACGCCGCACGAACTCGGTCGAGCCACAAACATCGCATACCCCGGCCGCCGCAGTGGGTTTGAAGCTGTCGTGATAACCCGCACCGCATTTGGCGCAGGTGAACCGCCCGGCGATGCGGTTGATCAACGCCTGGTCATCGACCTTCAGCTCGATCACGGCGTCCAGACGCAGGTGACGGTCCGTCAACATCACGTCAAGCGCCTCCGCCTGCGCCTCGGTACGGGGAAAGCCATCCAGGATGAACCCGGCGGCGCAGTCGGGCTGCTGCACCCGGCTGGCGAGCATGGCGATGATGATGTCGTCGGACACCAACGCCCCGGATGCCATCACGGCGGCCGCGCGCTGGCCGATCTCGCTGCCAGCCTTGACCTCGGACCGCAGCATGTCGCCCGTCGAAATCTGCGCGATGCCGTGCGCCAACTCCAGGCGCTTGGCCTGCGTGCCCTTGCCAGCCCCTGGCGGCCCCAACAGGATCAGGTTCACCGGCTTCTCCCCCTGCCCTTCGATTTGCGGATCAGCCCTTCGTACTGATGGGCCAGCAGATGCGACTGCACCTGGGTCACGGTGTCCATGGTGACCGACACGATGATCATCAGGCTGGTGCCGCCGAAGTAGAACGGCACGTTGTAGTTCGCGATCAGGATCTCCGGCAGCAGGCACACCACGCAGAGATACAGGGCGCCCACGGTGGTCAGCCGGGTCAGCACGCGATCGAAGTAATCTGCCGTGGCGCTGCCCGGCCGGATGCCCGGGATGAAGCCGCCGTATTTCTTGAGGTTGTCCGCCGTCTCCTGCGGGTTGAACACCACGGCAGTGTAGAAGTACGAGAAGAAAATGATCATCGCCGCGTACAGCGCCAGGTAGATCGGCTGCCCATGCGCGAGCTGGGTGGCGAACCAACCGAGCCATGACCCGGGATTGTCGTTGCCGAAGCCGGCGATGGTGGCGGGGATCAACAGGATGGAGCTGGCGAAGATCGGCGGGATCACCCCCGCCGTGTTCAGCTTCAGCGGCATGTGGCTGGAGTCGCCGCCGAACATCCGGCTGCCGACCTGCCGCTTGGGATACTGCACCACGATCCTGCGCTGCGCCCGCTCCATGAACACAATGAAGGCGATCACGGCGACGGCGATGACGATGAACGCGAGGATGAACACGGGCGACAAGGCGCCGGTGCGGCCAAGTTCCAGCAGCGTGACCAGCGCGTGCGGCAGGTTGGCGACGATGCCGGCGAAGATGATCAGGCTGGTGCCGTTGCCGACGCCGCGGGCCGTGATCTGCTCGCCGATCCACATCAGGAACATCGTCCCCCCCACCAGCGTCACCACGCAGGAGACGCGGAAGAACAGTCCCGGATCGATCACCGCCGCCGTGGCGCCGGCGCGCATGCCCTCCAGCCCGACGGCGATGCCGTAGGCCTGGAAGGTCGCGATCACCACGGTAAGGTAGCGGGTGTACTGGTTGAGCTTCTTGCGCCCGCTCTCGCCTTCCTTCTTAAGGGTCTCCAGCGTCGGGACCGCCGCCGACATCAGCTGGATAATGATCGAGGCGCTGATGTACGGCATGATGTTCAACGCGAACACGGTCATGCGCCCGAGCGCGCCGCCGCTGAACATGTCGAACATGCCGAGGATGCCGCCGCCGTTGCGGGTCAGCAGTTGCCCCATCACCGCAGCGTCCACGCCGGGCACGGGGATGTAGGTCCCGATGCGGTAGACGATCAGTGCGCCGAGCGTGAACCAGATGCGCTTCTTGAGTTCGGTCGCCTTGCCGAACGCGCCCAGGTTCATGCTGCCTGCCATCTGCTCCGCCGCCGATGCCATCTGCAATCCCCCATCATGCCAGCGGCGCCACCGGGTCAGCCCGAGGCGCCGCTTATTGCATCAGTGTGCCGCGCCGAATGCCCGGCGCGCAAGCGTCACGCCGCCGGCCGCTCCGTCCGGACGTGGGCGGGAACCGTGGTCGTCACGGCGCCGCCAGCAGCCTGGATCGCCGCCACCGCCGACGCGGACGCGCCCGACACGGTGATCGTGACGGCGCGGTTGATCACGCCGCGCCCGAGCAGCCGCACACCGGCGACGTTGGCCAGCCGCACCAGCCCCGCCTTCTCCAGCGTCGCCTCCGTCACCGCGGCGGCATCCAGCTTGCCGGCCTCAATGGCGCGGTCGATGGTGCCGAGGTTCACCGGCGCGTAGTCCTTGCGCGATACGTTGGTAAAACCGCGCTTCGGCAGGCGCCGGTAGATCGGCAGCTGGCCGCCCTCGAAGCCGTTCAGCGACACGCCCTCGCGCGCCTTCTGGCCCTTGACGC
>CAXSFF010000012.1:0-14405 GCA_964236035.1 uncultured Acetobacteraceae bacterium | reverse complement strand
GGCCAGTTTCCACCGGCATTGGAAGTCGGCTGCTCGATCGGCGTGCTGACCGCGCAGCTCGCCACCCGATGCGGCCACCTGCTGGCGCTGGACGTCGCCGACGCCGCCCTGGCGCAGGCCCGGCAACGCTGCCCCGGCGTGCGGTTCGAACGGCGGCGCATCCCGGACGAGTGGCCGGACGGGATTTTCGACCTGATCGTGCTGTCGGAAATGCTTTACTACCTGGACCGCCTCGGCATCGAGCGCAGCGCCGCCCTGGCCCGCGATGCCTTGGCCCCCGGCGGCTGCATCCTGCTGGTGCACTATCTCGGCGGCACGGACTATCCCAGCACCGGCGACGAGGCGGCCGACTGGTTCATCGCCGCCAGCGGGCTTACTCCAGATCGGCAGGTGCGAGCCGAGCTGTATCGGATCGACCGCCTGACGCGAACGAGCCCAAACGGATAGCCGCGAGGATACGATCCGCCATCGCCGTCTGCTCCGCCAGGTCCGCGACGCGAACCAGGCGCGGCCGGGGCAGGCAGCGGGCCTCGACCACCTCCCACGCCGCCTCGAACGGCAATCTGGCGCAGGCGAGCGCCAAGTCGATCTCGCCGGCATGATCCCGGGCCAGCACGGCGAACCTCGCCGGGTCGGCATAGGCGGCGCGCAGTTGGCCACGCAGGGACGCACGCCGGGCGCAGTCCCAGGCAGGCTCCAGCCGATCGTCGATGGTTTCGTCCTGCTGGGTCAGCCGGCGGCGGATGGTGTCGGCCATGCCGCCGACGCTGCGCCCACAGGTCCGGCCGGACACCACGACATGCACCTCGGGCGCGTGCCGCACCTTGGCCCCGGCCCGGCGCAGCGCCGCCATGAAGGCGCGGTCCTCGCCGGATGGCACGTCGGGCACCCCTCCGGTCAGGCGGTAGGCCGCCATCGTCACCGCGATGCTGGCGCCGGAATGCTGGGTGTGGCGCGGCAACGGGTCCGCCGGGTCAGGGTCGAGCCGCGCGTGGATCTCGTCGCACAGGCGGTCATAGGCGCATTCGCGGGCGTCGTCCTCGTGTAGGCGGGCGGGGATGTTGCCCCACTCGATCGGGTCCAGCTCCACCCAGCCGGCGACCACGTCGGCGCCGGCGGCGATGACGGCGAGGTTGGCCGCCAGCCAGTCGGGGTCGACCCGGGCATCGGCGTCGCTGGTCAGCAGCACGTCGTCCGGACCCGCCAGCGAAGCCGCCGCCAGTATCGCCAGCCGCCGTGCATGCCCGGCATTGGCGAGATGCGGCGGCAGAGTGCGTTCCAGCAGATGCAGCCGCGTGCCGGAGCGCAGGGTCACGCGCCGGGCGATGTCGGCGCTGCCGTCGGTGCAGTTGTTGAGCAACAGGACGACATGGGCGACCTGCGCGCCCACCTGGCCATCCAGCGCCTCCAGGCAACCGGCGATCCGCTCGGCCTCGTTGCGGACAGGGATGGCGACAATCGAGGCGGGAGCGATGATTTTATGCACGCGAGGTTAAATGGCGAGTGGACTGCCGGTTGCCATCCGCATCGCGCACAAACAACGAAGGCTCCGGATTGCTCCGAAGCCTTCACATTGTCTGACGGTCGAGCCGCCAATAAGCCTGGGTTACGCCAAGCAGGCCGAGGCGAGAGTCCAGGTCATAACGGCGGACCGTGCGGAACAATGAGACACTGGATCACCTCCTTTCAGTTGTTGAGATGCCAACATGGGGTGAAAAGCGCCGCACCGCAAGCGGGTCAGAATCGCGACATTTCCGATTCCACCCGCGCCAGGAAACGCCCGCGGCTGTCGGCGGTCGAGACGTTCATCCCGTAATGCGCCAGGTAGTGCGCCGGCTTGCGCAGGCCGATGTTGCGGCGGAGGTAGCGCCGCACCAGCCGGCGGGGATAGTCGCCCATCAAGAATGCGCGCCACCGGGTCTGGCCGTAGGTCACGACGCCGGCTAGCTTGTGCAGGTGGCCGAGGCCGCCGCGCACGCGTCCGTCCGGCTGGATGTGGAACGACACCCCCGGGAGCATCACGCGGTCGAGCCAGCCCTTCAGGATCGCCGGCGGCCCGAAGCTCCAGGCGGGGAAGCAGAACACCAGCGCCTCCGCCTGCATCAGCCGGGCGACGTGGCTGGCGACGGGGGCGATGTTGTCGCCCAGCGCGTGGTAGCCGAGGCGTTCGGCGCGCGACATCACAGGGTCGAAACCCTCGGCGTAGAGGTCCAGCAGGTCGACCTGGTGGCGCGGCGCCAGCGCGGCGACGATGCAGTCCTTCAGCGCGGCGCCGAAGCTGGTCTCGACGGGATGGGCGAACACCAGCAGCACGCGCATCACGGGCGCTACGACATCACGCGGCCGAGCACGCCGAGGTCCTCGTCGTCCAGCTCGGCGCGGACGCCGGAGCGGATCAACGCGGCGAAGCTGTCGTCCGGCACCATGACGGTCAGGCAGTACAGCCGGCCCGGCCCCGTGTTCTCGATGGCGTGGTTGATGCCGGGCTTCAGCAGCAGGCTGTCGCCGGTGCGGATGTCGATGACGCGCCCGTCGCAGGTGGCGCGGCCCTCGCCCTTCAGCACGAAGAACATCTCCTGCCCGACCTGGTGCAGGTTGGGCGGGGTGCGGCCGCCCTCGTCGAAGATTTCCACGGCGGCGATGAAGCTGGCGCCGTCGGCGACGGGGTCGAAGATCAACGCCAGGCGGTTGCTGTCGCCCGGGCTGATGCGCCAGGCCTCGTAGGCTTTGGCGGGCTTGGCGATGGCGGCGTTCATGGGGTCGCTCCGCGGTTGGTGGCGTCGATGGAGGCTGCAAGGTCCGCGCCGTGCAGCGAGAAGCCGAAGCACTGGCGCACGTTGTACAGCGTCGCCTCCCAGCAGAAGCCCGGCGAGGTGGTGGCGCTGCCATCCTCCAGCAGGATGGTGTCGTAGCCAAGGAAGTTGGCGTCCTGCAGCGTCGCCATCACGCACTGGTCGGCGTTGACGCCGCCGAACAGCACGGTGTCGACGCGCAGGTTGCGCAGGATGCTGTCGAGCGGGGTGTCCCAGAAGCCGCTCATGCGGAACTTGTCGACGTGGATGTCACCGGGTTCCTGCGGCAGCGCGTCGACGATGGCGGCGCCCCAGCTGTCCTTCTCCAGCACGGCGGCGCCGTTCAGCGCGTCGCCGAGGCCGATGCCCGCGCCGGAGGGGTTGTAGACGTGCAGCAGCGCCGGGCTGAGGTTGAGCCGGTCGGAGCGGTTGCCCCAGTTGAGCCAGATCACCGGCACCCCGGCGCCGCGCAGCACCGGCAGCAGCGGCGCCAACCCGGCGACCGCGCGCCCCGTCGGCGAGATATCGACGCCGATGTGGTGCAGCCAGCCTCCCGGCGTGCAGAAATCGTTCTGCATGTCGATCACCACGGCCGCGCACCGCGCCAGGTCGAGGGTCAGCGGCTTCGGCATCGCGGCCACGTGGACGGGGCGGGTGGGCCGCGCCGGGCGCACCAGGTCGACGCGGTCGGCCGAGACTTCCCATCGGTTCTGACGCGCCGAGCCGAGCGGGATCATGGAGCGCCTCGTATGGAGATACGCATCGTTTCTAGGCAAACGGGCATGCCGGTGCAATGGTGCGGCGCATAGGAGCAAAGCGTGATGGACATGGCTGCGGTCACGCGCGAGACGGCGCACATGGTCACCGCCGACGGCGTGCGGCTCGATGCCGACGTGTGGCGGCCGGCGGGCGTGGGGCCGTTCCCCGTGCTGCTGATGCGGCAGCCCTATGGCCGCCCCATTGCGTCGACCGTGGTGTACGCGCACCCGGCCTGGTACGCGGCGCACGGCTACATCGTGGCGATCCAGGACGTGCGCGGGCGCGGCACGTCGGAAGGCGCGTTCCGGCTGTTCGAGAACGAGATGGCCGACGGCGTGGCGGCCGTTGCCTGGGCCGCGGCGTTGCCCGGCTCGTCCGGCGTCGTCGGCATGTACGGCTTCTCGTACCAGGGCATGACCCAGCTGTTCGCCGCCGCCGGACGGCCGCCGGCGTTGCGGGCGATCGCGCCGTCGATGGTGGCGTGGGACGTGCGGGCGGATTTCGCCACCGAGGGCGACGCGTTCCGGTTGCAGGCGGGGTTCGGCTGGGGCTGCCAGCTGGCGATGGAGACGGTGCGGCGCAGCGGCGACGCGGCCGCGCATCAAGCGATCCATGCCGCCTCGCGCGCGGCCCCGCTGAACACGGCGACACCCTGCCATCCGCCGATCGCGGACGCGCTGGGCGAGCATGGCCACTACCTCTCCTGGCTGACGGAGCCGGCTGGTTCCGATTACTGGGCGCGGGTGTCGCCGGCGTCCGTGGGCGGCGGCATTGACGTGCCGGCACTGCATATCGGCGGCTGGTATGACCTGCTGCTCGCCGGCACGCTGTCGTGCCATGCGGAGCTGGCGAGACGGGCTAACCAGGCGCTGGTGATCGGGCCGTGGGTGCACATCCCCTGGAGCCGCCGGGTCGGCGCGCGCGATTTCGGGCCGGAGGCGGCGAGCGACATCGACGCGCTGCAAATCCGCTGGTTCGACCATTGGCTGAAAGGCGCCGGCACTTGGTCCGAGCCACCGGTGTCGCTGTTCGAACTTGGCGGCGGCTGGCGGCCGTTCGACGCCTGGCCCAGCTTTTCGCAATCCTGGCGCCTCGGCAGCGGTGGCCGCGCCGGCATGACGGAAACGGACGGCGTGCTCAGCATCGACGAGGGCGCGTCCGGCATGGACGTCATCGTCTACGACCCGGGCCGCCCCACCCCGTCGCTCGGCGGCCACGCCGGCTATCCAGCCGGCCCGTTCGACCGCGGCGAGATCGATGCCCGCAGCGACGTGCTGACCTTCACCACGATCCCGTTGCCGCACGACCTGCACCTGGCCGGCGACATCGGCGCCACCCTGCACGCGACCTCCGACGCGCCCAGCTTCGACCTGCACGCCATCCTGTCGGAGCTGCCCGCATCCGGCGGGGCGTACGAACTGGCCAGCGGGTATCGCCGGGTCGGCCAAGGCGGCGCGGTCGACATCGACCTGCGCGCCATCTGCGCCCGCGTTCCTGCTGGCAGCCGGTTGCGGCTTTCGGTCGCGGCGGGGGCGTTCCCTGCCTTCCCCGTCAACTCGGGGACGGGGCGGCCACCCGCGGAGGAGCGGCTGATCGACCAGCGCATCATCACCGTCATGCTGCATCACGGTGCTGGCTCGGGCACTGTCCTGCGGCTGCCCATCGACGCCGCATGAATGGCCCGACACCGCTGGTGCGGCTGCGCCGGGTGCGCAAGGTGTTTTCCAACGGCACGCTGGCTCTGGATGGGCTCGACCTCGACGTGTTCCCAGGCGAGTTCATCAGCCTGCTCGGCCCCTCCGGCTGCGGCAAGTCGACTGCGTTGCGCCTGGTCGCCGGGCTGACCGCGCCGAGTGGCGGCTCTGTCGAGTGGCCGCGCGGCGCCACGGCGGCGCGGCTCGGCTTCGTGTTCCAGGAGCCGACGCTGATGCCCTGGCGCACGGTGGAAGCCAACGTGCGCCTGCCGCTGCAGATGCAGGGAGTGCGCCGCCGCGACAGCGACCCGCGGGTCGGCGAGGCACTGGCGCGGGTCGGGCTGACGGGGTTCGAGCGGTCCTATCCGCGGCACCTGTCCGGCGGCATGAAGATGCGGGTGTCGATCGCGCGCGGGCTGGTGACGCGGCCCGACCTGCTGCTGATGGACGAGCCGTTCGCGGCGCTGGACGAGATCACCCGCGCCCGGCTGAACGACGACCTGCTGCGCTTGTGGGCGGACGAGGGTCTGACCATCCTGTTCGTCACCCACTCGGTCTACGAGTCGGTCTACCTGTCCAGCCGCATCGTGGTGATGGCGCCGCGACCCGGCCGCGTGGTGGCCGACCTCGCCGTCGCCACGTCCATCATGCGCGATGAGGAATACCGCACCAGCGACGCCTACATGCGGGCCTGCCGCACCGTCTCCGCCGCGCTGAAATCCGCCATGGGCGCGCCGGTGCCCACCCGGGAGGCCGTTCATGCCGGCTGATGCGCCGATCACGCCCCGCAAGCGCATCGTGATGGCCCTGCTGCCGTTCCTCGTCGGCCTCGCCGTGCTGACGGCGTGGGAGGCGGTGGTGCGGATCGACGCCATCCCCGTCTACGTGCTGCCTGGGCCGCTGCGCATCGCCGGCACGCTGGTCAAGGACTGGGGCACGCTGTCCGGCTCGCTGCTGGTCACGCTGGAGGTGACGTTGATGGCGCTGGCCGCGGCGATCGTCGGCGGCGGCGGCCTGGCGATCCTGTTCGCGCAGTCGAAATGGATCGAGGCGAGCCTGTTCCCGTATGCCGTCATCATGCAGGTGACGCCGATCGTGGCCATCGCGCCGCTGATCCTGATCTACATCCGCAACACCCAGCTGGCGCTGCTGACGTGCGCCTGGCTGGTGGCGTTCTTCCCGATCCTGTCCAACACCACGCTCGGGCTGAACTCAGTCGACCACAACTTCCTCGACCTGATGCAGCTCTACCGCGCCCGTCGCTTCCAGGTGCTGTGGCATCTGCGGCTGCCCGGCGCGATGCCGTACTTCCTGGGCGGCCTGCGCATCGCCGGCGGGCTGAGCCTGATCGGCGCCGTGGTGGCGGAGTTCACGGCGGGCACGGCGAGCGCCGGGTCGGGGCTGGCGTACCGCATCCTGGAGTCGGGTTATCGTTTGGACATCGCTCGCATGTACGCGGCGTTGGTGCTGCTGTCGGTGACGGGCATCGTGATCTTCGCGGCGCTCAGTTTGCTGAGCTGGATGGTGCTGCATCGATGGCATGAGAGCGCGGCACGGCGTGAAGGGTAGCACGGGGCGCTGCCCCGAACCCCGCAAGAGGACAGTCGTCCTCTTGACACCTTAAGATTGCCGCTGACTGGGACATGCCTCACATCGGGCGCTTGATATCTGCGATAAACTGTTGATGTCAGTCTGCTTAGGTGTCGCGCGCCTGCCAAAAGGTTAACTCATAGTGAAGCAGATCGAGACCTGGCTCATCATTGAACCTGACGACAAAGGTACGATCTGGAAATTCCATGCTTAGCTTAGCCTTATGGGTAGCATAAAGTATTCTACCCAGATAGCGAACTTGGCTTTCACTGACATCCTTACGGTGCAAATCTACTATATGTATGTGGTTCATCGATGACTGAACGGCTATCGAGTTTCCATCTGTAAATTGCTTCCAAATATCAAGGTTTTGCTTTGTTGCCCCCTGCCGAAGAATGTAATCATCGATTACAACAAACTGTGGCCAAAAGATTAGACTATAGCCGATAGCAAGCTCATAACTTCCGACGTGTTGAATCCATGCGTCGGGTGCGACGCCAGAGCCACTATTCCATGCACCTAGTTCAGGTATTAAATCGCTAAAATCTGCCTCTCGTTGAAATCCTGGATCTATCAAAACATCGTACTCAGCTTGGCCAAAATCTGCAATGAGCCGATTATGTCAAAAATCAGATGAGCGAGCCAGGACCAGTATAACAGCCTTAACCAACGGCATCGGACAGTGGCCTGTCAGCTCGACGCCCGTCATTGCGAACCGCCGCTTGGCGGTGTGGCAATCCAGGGCGCGCGACGAAAACCTGCTGCGCGGCCCTGGGTTGCTTCGTCGCAAGCGCTCCTCGCGATGACGGCTGAAGGGTAAGTCTCCAATGCCGCTGGCATCAGAGCACGATGGACGCCTTTTCCAACACAACCAGTCGCAAGCGGCCTGTCCGCTATGTCTACGAACCATTCCTAAACAGAGAGGACAGACCCCAACGCGATGAAGGGATTGAAACTTGTGAGGACTACGTCACCATGCCGAACTAAAGGGGTAAAGGGGATGACCATCCCCTTTCGGGTGCAGGGCAGCGCCCTGCTGCTTTGATTGATGTAGGGAAACACATGACCGACTGGACCCAGTTCGCCACCGATCTCGGCGACATCCCCACCATCACCGAGCCTGCTTTAGTGCGGCAGAAGAGCCGTGACTTCTTCTGGTACAGCCCGATCCTGAAGGCGCAGCTCAACCGCAAATCCGCCGACATCGTCGCCTGCCCGCGCACCGAGGCGGACGTGGTCGCAATCGCGGCGCAGTGCGCGCGCTGGCGGGTACCGCTCACGGTGCGCGGCGGCGGCACCGGGAACTACGGCCAGGCGGTGCCGCTCGAGGGCGGCGTGGTGCTCGACATGACGGGGCTGGACCGCGTGCTCGGCTTGGCGGACGGGCTGCTGACGGCGGAGGCCGGGTGCAAGCTGATCGACATCGACGCCGCCACAGTGCCGCAGGGATGGGAGCTGCGCATGCATCCCTCGACCAAGCGGACGGCGACGCTGGGCGGGTTCGTGGCGGGCGGCAGCGGCGGGGTCGGCTCGATCACCTGGGGCGGGCTGCGCGACCGTGGCAACGTGGTCGCCGCGCGAGTGGTGTCGTGCGAGGCCGAGCCGCGCATCGTCACGCTGACCGGGGATGCCGTGTCGGGGGTCAACCACGCGTACGGCACCACGGGGATCATCATGGCGCTGACGGTGGCGATGGCGCCCGTGCAGCCGTGGATGGACGTGGTCGCCGGGTTCGACGATTTTGACGCAGCGGCGCGATTCGGCCTGGCGCTGGGACAGGCGGACGGCATCGCCAAGAAGCTGGTCACCGCCGTGGAGGCGCCGCTGGCGGACAATTTCCGCGGGCTCGACCTGCCGCCGGGGGCGCAGGTCGTGCTGGCGATCGTGGCGCGGCACGGCCTGGCGGCGTGGTCGGACCTGTTGCGCGAGCATGGCGGGCGCGAGCTGCTGC
The DNA here is from genome assembly GCA_964236035.1 of uncultured Acetobacteraceae bacterium. Taxonomy (GTDB): domain Bacteria; phylum Pseudomonadota; class Alphaproteobacteria; order Acetobacterales; family Acetobacteraceae; genus CAXSFF01. Next base: position 5,619 of record CAXSFF010000012.1, on the reverse strand, counting down.
GGGCGGCGTCCGACGATGCGATCGACGGACGGGCGCCGATCTACGAGTACACTTGGAACCACACCACGCTGCACGCGCTGCGGGTGGACAAGGGCGTCACCTACCTGCAAAGCCTGTTCCCGGCCGACCGCGCGCTGGAACTGGTGGCCGAGATGCGGGCGGCTTTTCCCGGAGAGCTGTTCATGCACCTGGAGTTCCAGCGCGTCGGCGGCCAGGTGACCTGCAGCGGCCTGCCGATTGTGCGCTACACGACGGAGGCGCGGATGGCGGAGATCGTGGCGCACCACGAGGCGCGTGGCGTGCTGATCGCCAACCCGCATTTCTACACGCTGGAGGACGGCGCCGGGCACAAGCGCGTCGGCGAGGACCAGCCGGCGCTGAAGGCGGAGATGGACCCGCACGCGCTGCTCAACCCTGGCAAGATGCGCAGCTACCAGCCGGCGGCCGCCTGATGGCACGGTTCTGGCGCGACCTGGCCTGGCCGGAGTTCGAGGGCCTCGACCCGGAGGCCACGGTCGCCGTGCTGCCGGTCGCCGCCGTCGAGCAGCACGGGCCGCACCTGCCGGTCGGGGTGGACGACTACATCAACGAGGGCGTGGTCGCGGCGGCGATGCCGATGATGCCGGACAGCGTGCTGGTGCTGCCGGCGAGCCACGTCGGCAAGTCCAACGAGCACCTGGCGTTCCCCGGCACGCTGACGTTCAGCGCGGAGACGCTGATCCGCGTCTGGACCGAGATCGGCGAGTCGGTGGCGCGGGCCGGGGTGCGCAAGTTCGTCATGCTGAACAGCCATGGCGGCCAGCCGCAGGTGATGGACATCGTGGCGCGGGACCTGCGCGTGCGGCTCGGGATGTTCGCGGTGGCGGCGAACCTGTCCGGGCTGAACCGCGAGCGCGGCCTGTTCACGGCGGTCGAAGGGCGTCACGGCATCCACGCCGGCGCGTCCGAGACGTCGCAGATGATGCATTTGCAACCCGACCTGGTGCGCACGGATGCCATCGCCAACTTCGCCCCGGCGTCGATCGCGATCGAGCAGGACTACCAGTTCCTGCGCGCGGAAGGGGCGTCGGTCGGTTTCGGCTGGCAGGTGCAGGACTTGCAGCCGTCGGGCGCGTGCGGCGACGCCACCGACGCGGACGCCGAGCGCGGGCGCCGGGTGGTGGCGTCCAAGGCGGAAGGCGTGGCGGCGCTGGTGGCGGAGGTGATGCGGTTCCCGTTGAGCCGCATCGTGGGACGCGGGTGACGGAGTTCTGCTTCGCCTACGGCTCCAACACCGACGCCGAGGACTGGACCGCCTGGTGCCTGCGCTCCGGCCACGACCCGGCGTGCATCGAGCCGGCCGGCACGGCGCTGCTGCCGGACACGCGGCTGGCGTTCGACTACTTCTCGACCACCCGCGACGGCGGCGCGCTGAACCTGCGCGAGCGGGTCGGCGGCGTGGTCGAGGGCGTGCTGCTGCGGGTCGGCGCGACCGGATGGGTGGCGCTGGACGTCAAGGAAGGGGTCGCGGCCCGCCACTACGGACGGGTCGCGCGCACCGCCATCCTGGCCGACGGGTCCGCCGTGGCCGTGACGGCCTACGAAGTGGTTCCAGAACGCAGCGGGCAGTACCACCCGCCGACACCGGCGTATCTCGGCGCGGTGCGGCGGGGTTACCGCCATCACGGAATCGACCCGGCGCCACTCGACGACGCTGCCGTTGGAGCCGAGGGCTGCACCGAACTGGCGGAGCTGTTCGCCTACGGGACGCTGATGCGGGGTGAATGCCGCTTCCCCGCCGCCAGCGTGACGGCCGTGGCGCGAGCCTGCGTGCGCGGATGCCTCCACGATCTCGGCGACTATCCGGCGATGACGCTGGCCGGCGGGACAGTTGTGGGGGATATCATGACGCTGGCGAACCCTACCAATGCCTTGCCGGTCCTGGACGCCATCGAGGAGGCCAGGCCGCGCGGCGAACCCGGCGGGCTTTACCGCCGCACGATCATCAGGACGGAGTTTGGACAACGGGCCTGGGCCTACGTGATGAACATGGAGCATGTTGCGGGCAGGCCGGTCATCGCGTCCGGCGACTGGCGGGTCAGGTGCGGCGCAGGTCGGCCAGCGTGACCGGGCGGAAGCGGCGGACGTCAACGCCGACATCGTATTGCCGGGTCATCGGCAACAGCCGGCCGTGGCTGTGGCCGTGCAGGTTGACGGCGCCGCGGCCCATGCCGTTCCAGGACCGCAACGCGTAGTGGCACAGCACCAGTTTCGTGCCGTCCGCCTCGATCTCGGCGTAGGCCTGCACGCTCGCCCAGCCGGGCCAGTCCCGCACGGAGACCGGGTCGTTGTTGCCGGTGACCAGGTGCTTGCGTCCGTGCAGGCGGGACAGGCGTTGCGCCAGGGCATCGGCGAACATGAGCGCCGGGGCTGGATTGCGTGGGCCGACGGCGACATCGCCGAGGTGCCAGACCTCGTCGTCCGGAGCGACGGTTTCGTTCCACAGCCGCTCCATCTCCGCGTCCATGGCGGCGACGCTGGCGAACGGGCGGCGATACAGGCCGAGCGCGCCGCCATGGCCGAAATGCGTGTCGGCGGTGAAGAACATGCCCATGCCGCTATCCTGCTCCTCCTCTCCTTGCGGGAGGAGGAGGCCGGGAGGAGGGGTGGCAACACCAAACACCCTGCGCGCGGCCCCTCTCCCCCAGCCCCTCCCGCAAGGGGAGGGAGAAGCTTCATTCCGCCGCCAGTCGCCCGTGGTCGGAATGCACCAGCGCGCCCAGCCGCCGCCGCACCTCGTTGAACTCGGGCGAGGCCACGTCGCGCCGCCGGGGCAGCGCGACACGCTCGTCCGCCACGATGTGGCCCGGACCCGGCGACATCACGATCACCCGGTCGGCCAGGAAGATCGCCTCCTCGATGGCGTGGGTGACGAACAGCACGGTCAGGCGGCGCTCGGCCCAGATCGCCAGCAGCTCGTCCTGCAGCCGCTCGCGGGTCATGGCGTCGAGGGCGCCGAACGGCTCGTCCATCAGCACCAGCGTCGCGTCGTTGGCCAGCACGCGGGCGATCGCCACCCGCTGCTTCATGCCGCCCGACAATTGGTGCGGGTAGGCGTCGGCGAACCGGGTCAGGCCGACGGTGGCGACGAAGCGGTCGGCAATGCGCGCCACCTCCGCCTTGGCGACGCCGCGCGCCTTCGGGCCGAAGCCGATGTTGTCGCGCACCGACAGCCACGGGAACAGGCCGTAGTCCTGGAACACCATGCCGCGGTCCGGACCCGGCCCCGTGACCTCGCGCCCCGCCACCACGATGCGCCCGTCGCTCGCCGGCTCGAACCCGGCGATCAGCCGCAGCAAGGTCGACTTGCCGCAGCCGGACGCGCCGAGCAGGCAGATGAACTCGCCCCGCTCCACCCGCAGGTCGGCGCCGCGCAACGCCTCCACGGCGCCGTAGCGCTTGCCGACCGCCTCGATGCGCAAGGCGGGTTCAGACATGCGAGGGACTCCAGCGCAGCAGCCGCCGCCCGAGCGACAGCACGGCGAAATCCGACAGGAAGCCCAGCAGGCCGATCACCGCCATGCCCGCCACCACGACGTCGGTGCGCGATAGCTGGCGCGCATCCATGATCATGGCGCCCAGCCCCGTCGACACCCCCGTCATCTCGCCGACCACGATCACCACCCAGGCGAACCCCAGCCCGAGCCGCAGCCCCGTGAAGATCCCGGGCAGCGACGCCGGCAGCACCACGACGGGGAACATGCGGGCGCGCGACACGCCCAGCATGGCGGCGGCCTCGAACAGCCGGGCCTCCACCGAGCGGACGGCGAAGATGGTGTTGACCAGGATCGGGAAGAACGCGCCCAGCGCCACCAGGAAGAACGCCGAGCGCGCGCCGAGGCCGAACAGGATCATCGACAGCGGCAGCCAGGCGGTGACGGGGATGGGCCGGAACAGCTGCATCATCGGGTCCAGCAGGTCGCGGACCAGCCGCAGCCGGCCGATCAGCATGCCCAGCGGCAACGCGATCACGGCCGCCAGCAGGAAGCCGCCGTATACCCGCTGCACGGAGGCGAGGACATGCGCCGGCAGCCGGCCGCTGAACGCGTCGCCCTCTTGGCCGGCGGCGAGGTCGGCCAGCGCCGTCACCACCTCGCCGGGCGTGGGGATGAGGCCGTATTCCTGGCCGCGGGTGGCGTTCCACCAGGCCAGCAGCAGGGCTGCAGGCACCAACACGCCCAGCATCTGCCGCACCCGCGGCAACGGCAGCCGGCGGGGTGCGGCGGGAGTGACGCCGGCGTCGGCCGGGGTGGGAAGGGCGGCGCTCACGTTGCCTTGGCGACCTCCTGCGAGAACTGCGGGTCCATGAAGGCGGCGAAATCGGGCAGCGCGCGGATCTGCTTCAGGGCCAGCATCTGGTCGGCATAGGCCCGGGTCTGCTGCATCATCAGCGGCGTCATCTGCCAGTTCAGCTCCACGTTGGGGATGGCGATGTCCACGGCCGCCTTCGACATGCCGAGCTTGGCGATGGTCATCGCCGCCATCGCGTCCGGGTTGGCCATGGCGTAGGTGCTGGCCTGCCGTTGCAGGCTGACCATCAGCTTCGCCAGCTCCGGCCGTTTCTCCACCGTGTCGCGGTTGGTGGTGATGACCATGTTCAGGCTGCCCATCGGCGTGGAATACGGATACTCGACGATCTTGCCGACCCCGGACGCGACCGACAGCCCCGGACCCGGCTCCGCCCCGACATAGGCGTCCACGTCGCCGCGCGCGAGCGCCGCCGGCATCTCGCTGAACGACACCCGCACGGGGGTGAGGTCGCGGATGGTCATGCCCTCCATCTGCAGGCGCCCGAGCATGAACGCCTCCTGGGTGGAGCCGGGCAGGATGGCGACGCGCTTGCCCTTCAGGTCGGCCAGCTTGTCGATGCCGCTGTCCTTGCCGGCGACGATCGCCATGCCCTTGTTGCACTCCGACCCGATCACGACGATCGGCTGGTGCGCCGCCGCGGCGAGGATAGAGGCGGCGATGCCGAAGGTGCCGAAATCGACGCTGCCGCCGACCACGGCGTCCTTGCCGTCGCTGGGCCCTTCGAACGGGATCACCTCGATGCTGATGCCCTCCGGAGTGAAGCGGTCATAGAAATACGGCGTGATGGCATGGATCAGCTTCAGCGTGCCCATCCTGACGACGGTGGCGGCGCGGGCATGACGCAACACGAACGGGGCGGCGAGCGCCCCGGCGACGGCGGCGCGGCGGGTGATCGGCATGGCTGAACTCCGTAGGTCAGGCTGCATCCTTGCACGAATCATGCCCCGAAGGCGGCAATCAACGGTCGCATGCCCGGGAACAAAGCGGACGGTGCGCACGTTGCGGGCCCGTCGGATGCCGTGCTGGCGGCGTGAACCGGGCCGCTGGTCGGCCACCGTGACGGAGGCTGCTCCTTGGACCACGCGTTGCCGGCTTGGCTGGCGCTACCCGGACACGGCTCGCTGCTGCAAGGTGTACTGATCGTGCTGGGAACCTTCGTGCTGGAAGACGCCGCCACCGTGCTCGCCGCCCTCGACGTGCAGGTCGGCCAGGTCGAGTTGGCGGTCGGGCTGGGCGCGCTGTACGTCGGCATCGTGCTCGGCGACATCG
>CAXSFF010000011.1:0-14418 GCA_964236035.1 uncultured Acetobacteraceae bacterium | reverse complement strand
AGATACATGACCGGTGCGCTGTTGGCTTGCCGCACGACCCGGTTGGGCAGCCTGTAGAGCGCATTCTGCCGCGCAGGCGTGTCAGCCTGCACCACCCTGAAGCCGGCGGTGACCAGGGTGTTTTCCTGGCTGGCGATCACCGGAGGGCTGGTGGGGGCGCAACTGGCGAGCAAAACCACGCTGACGATCGCGCTGAGACGCATGAGGAGACCCTCCCTATTCATTTCGGTAGCGCTCAGGTGCGCTGGGAGTTCCCGGGCATGCATCGATATGCCTGCACGATCCGCTCGCGTGGGCAACGCGACAGCTCTGGACCGGGTTGCTCGCCAAGCGCGGCCTGTTCGACGTCGCAAGCCTGTGGAACTCGCGACTTCCCGGTCGCGGACCGCAAGGCTCTCGTATCTTGCATCGCATCGATGACCGTTCTTCCAGGCTTCGGCCTGAACGACGTCGGCGCGTTGAACCGACCGAGCCGTCCATGGGATGATATCCCGAGCCAGGGCCAAGCTTCGCCATCGCTCCGCCCAGTGCTCGATGCCGTCAGCGAAGCCCCAGCCGCGCCAACTTCTTGATCAGGCCGACGCGCGAAACGCCAAGGCGCCTTGCCGCTTCGCTTTGGTTGCCGCCCGATGCGGCCAGGGCATCCCGCAGCATGCGCGTTTCCAGCTCGGCGATGGCCGCATCCAAGGTGCCATGCTCCGGGACCGGTTCGTCGGGGGTCGGACCGATCCCTTGTTCCCCGGCCGCAAACCGGAGCAACGCGGCGCCAACCTGGTCCGCGCCGGCCAAGGCCCCGGCGAGTTCCATCACCGAGCGCAGTTCGCGCACGTTGCCGGGCCAAGTCCGGCCCGCCAGCCAGGCCAGGCCGTCCGGCGAGAGCCTGGCCTGCGGGGCGGCCCGGCGCAGGAACAGCGCCGCCAGCAGCGGCACGTCGTCCAGGCGTTCGGCCAGCGCGGGGGTGCGGAGCACGATGCCTTTCAGGCGGTAGAACAAATCCTCCCGGAAGCTGCCGGCGGCGACCATGGCATCCAGGTCGCGATGCGTGGCGGCGACCACGCGCACGTCGGCGCGTTTCTGGCTGCGCCCTCCCACGGGCAGGAAAGTCCCTTCCTGCAGGAAACGCAGCAGCTTCACCTGCATGGGCGCCGGCATCTCGCCCACCTCGTCCAGGAACAGGGTGCCGCGATGCGCGGTCTCCACCAGCCCGGCCTGGTCGCGGTGCGCGCCGGTGAAGGCGCCGCGGACATGGCCGAACAACTCGCTCTCCAACAATTCGGTGGGCAACGCGCCGCAATGCACCGCCACGAACGGCCCGGCGTGGCGAGGGCTGGTGGCGTGCAGGGCGCGGGCGACCAGCTCCTTGCCCGTGCCGGTCGGGCCGAGCACCACCACGCTCACCCCCGTGGGGCCGAGGCGCCGCACCATGTCCCGCAGGCGCCCGGTCGCCTCCGACCGGCCGACAAGCCCCAGGTCGTCGGCATCGTCGCGCTGCCGCAACAAGGCCAGCTCCGCATCCAACCTGGATTTGCGCACCGCCCGGGCCACCACCACGCGGAGCATGTCGGGCTCGATCGGCTTGGCGACGAAATCCCAGGCGCCCTTGTCCACCGCCTGCAGGGCCAGGTCGTGGTCGGCATGGCCGGTCAGCACGATGACGGGAACGGGCGCGAACGCCGCGATCAGCTCAAGCCCGGCCACGGGGTCCATGGCCGGCGGCATCGAAAGGTCGAGCAGCACGGCATCCGGCCTCGCGTCGGCGAACACGCGCACCGCTTCCTCGGCGTCGCCGGCGAGGCTGACGCGGTAGCCGAGGTTGCGCAGCCAGGCGCCGCCAAGCCGCCGGAACGCGGCCTCGTCGTCGGCCAGCAGCACGTGGCCGGTCTCGACGCTCATGGCACCCCCGGCAAGGTCAGCGTGAAGCACGTCGTCCATCCCGGCCGGTTGGTCAGCGCCACGGTCCCGTCATGCGCCTGCATGATCCGGCTGACGATGGCCAGGCCAAGCCCGGTGCCGCCGGCACGGCGGGACACGAAGGGTTGGAACAGGCGGTCGCGCAGGCCGTCGGGGATGCCCGGTCCGTCGTCGCACACGTGGATGCGGACCACGGAACCTCCGCCCTCGATCTCGATCGCCAGCCGGGACACGCCGGGGAGGCGGGTGTTCTCGACCAGGTTGTCGAGCACCCGGCCGAACTGGTGCGGGTCGGCCAGCACGCGGCTGCCATCGCTGCGCACGCAGTCGTCGCAGCCGGCGGTGCGATGCCGGGTCAGCACGCTGGCGGCGGCCTCGGCCGGGTCGAGCGGCACGGACTCCACTCGCCAGGGCCGGGCATAGTCCAACAGGTCGTCGGCAAGGCGCGACACCCGCCGCACCTGCTCGTCCACCTCGCGCCTTGTGTCCGCGTCCAGCATCGCGACCGCCATGGATATCGTGTTCAAGGGATTGCGCACGTCATGCGCCACGGTGGCGGCGAGGGCGCCGAGTTCGGCCAGCCGCTCCCGATGCTGCCGCTCCCGCTCCTGCCCGCGCGACGCCTCGATGCCGTCGACGCGGACGGCCTGTTCGACCAGCACATCGGCGAACAGCCCCGCCAGGCGGCGCGGTCCCGGCGGCGCCGCGTTCCAGCCGACCAGCCGGCACGTCCAGCCGGCGGCATCGCGCTGGATGCGCAGCAGCGGCACCCCATCCTGCGCCATCCCGTCCTGCGCCTCGCCGCACTGGTCCACCCGCACCGCGAGGTTGACGCAGCGGGTCAGCAGCGATGTCGCCTCCCGCCACAGCGCGGCGTGGCTGTCGGTGGCGGACAGCAGGCGCCGCCAGGCCCGCAGGTCTTCCGCGGACACGGTACGCCCCGGATAGATGGCACGCTCGGCCAGGCGCCGGACCGGCCCTCCGAGCAGCAGCACGGCCGCCGCGGCGGCGGCGCCGGACGCCCAGGCGGAGTTCGCCACCGGCAGCACGGAAGCCAGCGCGCCTGCCGCCCCCGCCACCAGGCCGGCAAGGCCCACCAGCAGCGCCCAGACCAGCGCCCGCCGTGCCCAGGCATTGGCGACCAGCACCCGGTACCGCAGCACGCCGTAGACCAGGATGAGCGGGTAGAGCGGCAGGCCCAGCAGCGGCCAGGGATACAGGGGCAAGTGCAAGGCGGCGATGCCGTAGCCCGACATGCAGAACAGGCCCCAGGCGCTGGACGCCATGAGCGCCGCGAGCTGCCGCCGCTCGATGCCGCGCGACCGCAGCAGCCCGCGCAGCAGCACCATCTGCCCCAAGGCCGCCAGCACGGCCCAGGCCACGCTGGTGAGCAGCCCGGCGGCGTTCGGCACGGCCATCAAGGCCACTCCGGCGAACGGCTCGAAGCTGCCGGCGGGCAAGACGATCGACACGGCGGCCGCGGCCGACCCCGTCCCGTAGATCGCGGCAAGCCCGGCACGTGGAACCCGGTGCCCGCAGACCGCCAAGGCGAAATGGAGGAACACGGCGGAGGTGAGCGCCGCCGTCGCCAGCAGCATCAGCGCCGGGCGTTCGGCGATTTCGCCGGTCCAGCTCGGCAGCTCGTTGCCCACGATCCAGACGGAGACGCCGAGCAGGAAACCCACCAGCAGACGGGCGCCGGCGACGCGGTCGGCCCAATGCAGCAGCACCCCGGCCAAGGCCAGGGATTCAAGCAGCGACAGCAACAAGGCGGCATGGATGGCCATGAAAGGCTCCAGGCAAATTCGGGGCCGGCAGGCCTGTAGTGCCAACGGCGTTGGACAGTGACCTGTCAGCTCAACGCCCGTCATTGCGAGCCGCCGCTTGGCGGCGTGGCAACAGGGCCGCGCGACGAACATCTGCTACGCGGCCCTGGGTTGCTTCGTCGCAAGCGCTCCTCGCAATGACGGCTGAGAGGTCAGTTTTCAACGCCGCTGGTGTAAGGCGCAGATCAGACATTCAGCCGGCTATGCTGTCAACTTTGTTGACAGTGCATGGGATCATTCGTATTCGAAGTTTACGGCTATGATAGCAGGTGTTTGAGCAACCTATTAAAGTTGCTCATCAGCCTAGCCTGGCACACCTCATGCGGTGATGATCCTGCCAATCAAGGCAAGGAGACACAGCATGATCACTCCCGTCGTTGCAGCCGTCACGACTACCCTCGCCGTGGACTGGTTGCAGCTCACCATCGCTGCGGTGTTGACGCTTGGCCTCACCACCACCGTGGCGGTCATCATCCGCAAGCCCCTGTTCGGCGTGCTGCAACTGGTCTGCGGCACGCAGGTCAGCGCGCGGTTCTGGACCACCTTCGCCGCGGTGCTGCTGGTGATGGGGCCGCTGTTCCTGGTCTTCACCGCAGCCGGCGGCGCCGAGAGCCTGGCCGACTTCGTGCGGCGCACGGTCTACCTGGTGTCCCTGGGCGTGATCGGCGCGTTCCTGGTGATGGGTGCCGCCGTGATGCTGAGCGCCCCGAGCCTGGCCATGGGCCGGCGCCGTGCCGAGGAGATCGCCGCCGGCGCCGCAGACCCCTTGGCTGCCGAGTGACGGGCATGGGAACCGCGCGCAGCTACATCTTCGTCTCGGCCATCACCCTCGTGGTGATGGTCGTGCGCCTGGGTTGCACCGACCGGCCCGGCATCCTCCACATCATGACGTTCACCATAGCGGCGCTGGGTGTGCTGGTCGGCATCCTCGTGGCTTTGGCGATCCTGGTCGGCTTGCCGATGGCGCTCCTGTTCGCTGTTGCCGCCCTGGTCTCGAAGCTGTTTTCACACCCTTCTCCGGGCGGGAAGCGCCCATGACTTCGAGGTCTGTCAGGCCCGCGCGGTGAACGGGCGCCCCAGCATCGCCGGGCGGTGCAGGCGGATGCGGCGGCGGTCGCGGGAGATCAGCACCAGCACGACGATGGTGCCGATGTACGGCAGCGCCGACAGCAGCGCCGAAGGCACGGCCACGCCCAGCGCCTGCACATATAGCGACAGGCACATCAGCGCGCCGAAGAACCAAGCGCCGGTCAGCAGCCAGAACGGGCGCCACGCGGCGAACGTCACCAGGGCCACGGCGACCCAGCCGCGGCCGGCGGTCATGTCCTCCGCCCACATCGGCGTGTAGACGAGCGACATGTAGGCCCCGGCCAGCCCCGCCAGCGCGCCGCCGAACATCACCGCGCCATAGCGGATCAGCAGCACGGGGTAGCCTAGGGAATGCGCCGCCTCGTGCGAGTCGCCGGTGGCGCGCAGGATCAGCCCCAGGTGCGTGCGGCGCAGGCACCAGGCGACCACCGCCAGGATCACCAGGGCGATGTAGACCAGCGCGTCATGGCCGAACAGCACGGGGCCGAGGACGGGGATGTCGGTCAGCCCGGGGATGAACAGCTTCGGCAAGGTCGCCGCCGGACGGCCGACGTAGGCGGTGCCGACCAGCGCGCTGAGGCCGCGGCCGAAGATGGTCAACGCCAGCCCCGTCGCCGTCTGGTTGGCCTGCAACGTGAGGCTGATCACGCCGAACACCAGCGACAGCGCGATTCCGACGCCGAGCCCGGCAAGGACGCCAAGGCCGGGCTGCCCCGTCTCGTGCGCCACCGCGAAGGCGGCGACGGCGCCGCCCAGCATCATGCCCTCCACGCCGAGGTTCAGCACCCCCGTCCTCTCCACCACCAACTCGCCCACGGCGGCCAGCAGCAGCGGCGTCGAGGCGGCCATCACGCTGACCAGGAACGCCGTCAGCAGCGTGATCATGCGGCGATCTTCAGGGGCGCCCGCACCCAGCGCAGGCGGTTCAGCAGCAAGACGTCGCAGCCGAGCAGGTAGAACAGCAGGATGCCCTGGAAAATCCCGGTGACGGCGTTGGGCAATGCGAGGTTGATCTGCGCCGCGTCGCCGCCAAGGTACGTCAACGCCAGCAGCAGCCCGGCGGGCACCACGCCGATCGGGTTGAGCCGGCCGAGGAACGCCACGATGATCGCGGAGAAGCCATAGCCCGGCGACAGGTTGGTGGTGAGCTGCCCCAAGGTGCCGCTCACCTCGAACAGTCCCGCCAGCCCCGCCAGGCCGCCGCTGACCAGCAGGGCGACCCACACCAGGCGGTCCTCCTTGAACCCGGCGAAACGGGCGGCCCTCGGCGCCGCGCCCAGCACGCGGAACTGGAAGCCGAGAACGGATTTCTCCAGCATGAACCACATGCCGATGGCGACCAGCGGCGCCAGCAGCACGCCGAGGTGCACGTTGCTGTCCTCGACCAGGCGCGGTCCCGCCGCCGCGTCGGAGAACATCGCCGTCTGCGGGAAGCCGAAGCCGGTCGGGTCGCGCAACGGCCCCGTGACCAGGTACAGCAGCAGGTACTGCATGATGTAGGTCAGCATCAGGCTGGTCAGGATTTCGTTGGCGTTGAACCGGATGCGCAGCCAGGCCACCAGGCCGCCGGCGAGCATCCCGCCCAGCAGTCCGGCGGCCATCATCGCGGGGAACACCCAGCCGCCGGCGTCCGGCAGCGCCAGGGCCACCGACCCGCCGCAGATGGCGCCCAGGGTGAACTGCCCCTCGGTGCCGATGTTCCAGACGTTGGCGCGGTACGCCAGCGACAGCCCCACGCCCATCATGATCAGCGGCGCGGCCTTGATGACCAGGTAGACCAGGCCGTCCTGTTGCAGCAGCGGCACCACCAGGAAGGTGTAGACCGTCAGCAGCGGCGGGCGGCCCATGATGGCGAAGATCAGCCCCGACGTGACGCAGGTCAGCACCAGCGCGAGCACCGGCGACGCATAGCGCCAGAACCGCGACTCCAAGCCGCGCGGCACGATACTAAGCATGCGCCGTCTCCGCCGGCGCGGGACTAAGCACGCGCCATCTCCGCCGGCGCCGCGCCGCCCATCAGGCGGCCGATGACTTCGATGGTCGCCTCGCGCGTCGGCACGGGGTCCGACACGCGGCCGCCGGCGATCACGGCGATGCGGTCGGCAAGGACGAAGATCTCGTCCAGGTCCTGCGAGATGATGATCACGGCGGCGCCGCGCCGGGCCAGCGCCATGATCGCCTCGTGGATCGCAAGGGCGGCGCCGGCGTCCACGCCCCAGGTCGGCTGGTTGATCACCAGCACGCTGGGGTCCTGCAGCACCTCGCGCCCGACCAGGAACTTCTGCAGGTTGCCGCCGGACAGCGAGCGGGCCGCCGCCTTCGGTCCCGTAGTGCGCACGTCGAACCGGGTGATGATGTCCTGCGCGAAGGCGGCGGTCTTGTTCTGGTTGATGATCCCGAACCTCACCAGCGCCGCGCGCAGGAAGCCCGACAGGAACGCGTTCTCCGCCAGCGACATGGCCGTGACGGCGCCATGCCCGTTGCGCTCCTCCGGCACGAAGCAGCCACGCAGGCGGCGGCGCTCGTTCGGGCCCATGTGCCCCGCCGGCACGCCGTCGATCATCACGTTCTGCGGCTTGCCAGCGGGGATTTCGCCGGAAAGCGCGTCCATCAGTTCGCTCTGCCCGTTGCCGGCGATCCCCGCCAGGCCGAGGATCTCGCCGCCCGCCAGCGACAGCGACACGTCCTTCAGGTCGGTGCCGAACACGTTCGGCGAGCGGATGGTCAGGCGGTCCAGCACCAAGCGAGGCGGAGCATTGCCCGTTGTCCGCGGCCGTGCCGTGGGCGTGTGGAGATCGGCGTTGATCATGATCTCCGCGAGTTCCTTGACGGTCTTCTCCGCCGGGTTGCAGCGTGCGACGTTGCGCCCCAGCCGCATGATGGTGGCCGCCGAGCACAGCGCGCGGACCTCCTCCAGCTTGTGGCTGATATACAGGATGGAGCAGCCCTCCGCGGCCAGCCGGCGCAGCGTGACGAACAGCCGCTGCACCTCCGCGGGCGTCAGCACAGAGGTCGGCTCGTCCATGATCAGCAGCTTCGGGTTCTGCAACAGGCACCGCACGATCTCGATGCGTTGCCGCTCGCCCACCGACAGGTCGTGCACCACCCGGTCCGGGTCGAGCGGCAGGCCGTACTCCGTCGAGATGCCGACGATGCGCTCGCGCAGGCCCTGCCGCTCGGCGGCCCCGCCCAGGCCGAGGGCGATGTTCTCGGTCACCGTCAGCGCCTCGAACAGCGAGAAGTGCTGGAACACCATGCCGATGCCGAGGCGCTGCGCGTGTCCCGGACTTTGCACCACGACCTTCTGCCCCTGCCAGGTCATCTCGCCCGCGTCGGGCTTGACCAGGCCGTAGATGATCTTGACCAGCGTGCTCTTGCCCGCGCCGTTCTCGCCGAGCAGCGCGTGGATCTGGTTCGGCGCCACGGTGAGCGAGACGCCGTCGTTGGCGAGGCATCCCGGATATTGCTTGGTCATGCCGGATAACTGCACCAGCGCATCCGGCGGCGCCTCGCCAGCGGGCTTCGCGATGCCGGCAGCGGCGGTCAGGTCAGCTTTCCGTCGACGCCCTGGGCCAGCCACTGCATCGCGCTCAGCTCGCCGTCGTCGAGCACCTTGCCCGCCGGCACCTTCAGCGCGCCGGCCTGGTCGTTGATCGGCCCCGTGAACACGTTGAACTTGCCGGAGCCGATGTCGGCCATCGTCGTCTTCGCCAGCTCGGCTACGTCGGGCGGCATGTTGGTGAACGGCGCCATGACCTCCATGCCGCTGCCGAACCCGGCCCACACGTCGTCGCTCTTCCAGGTGCCGGCCAGCGCGTCGCCGATGCGCTTGATGTAGTACGGCCCCCAGGTGTCGATGTTGGCCGACAGCTCGGTCTGCGGGGCGAACTTCAGCATGTCCGACGACTCGCCGAACGCCTTGATGCCCCGGCCGGCGGCGGCCTGGACCGGCGAGGGGCTGTCGGTGTGCTGCGTGATGATGTCGCAGCCCTGGTCCATCAGCGCCTTGGCGGCCTCGCCCTCCTTCGGCGGGTCGTACCAGCCGTTGACCAGGACGAACTTCAGCCGCGCCTTGGGATTGACCGACTGCATGCCGAGGACGAACGCGTTGAGGCCTTGCACGACCTCGGGCACCGGCACGGAGCCGACGTAGCCCGCGAGGCCTGCCTTGCTGAGCTTGCCGGCGATCACGCCCTGCACGTAGCGGGCCTGGTAGAAGCGGATGTTGTAGGTGCTGACGTTGGCCGCGCGCTTGTAGCCGGTGCAGTGCTCGTAGAACACCGCCGGGTGCCGCTTGGCCGAGTTGATCGCGTAGTTCATGTAGCCGAACGAGGTGGCGAAGATCAGCTTGTTGCCGGCGTTGGCGAGGTCGTTCATCACCCGCTCGGAGTCGGGCGCCTCGGGCACGTTCTCGACGTAGGTGGTGTGGATCTTGTCGCCGAAGTGCTCGACGGCGGCGCGGCGCGCGACTTCATGCTGGTAGGTCCACCCGGACTCGCCAACGGGGCCGAGATAGACCAGGCCGACCTTGAGCGGTTCCGCCGCGCGGGCGGGGCGGATGATGGAGGGCAGCGCCGAGAGGGCGGCGCCGGCGCCGACAAGCCTGGTGAATTGACGTCTTTGCATGGCGATTTCCGTCCTGGGTCAGCGGCCTCTCACGGGTCGAGTGGTAGCAAGCGCTATGCCAGCAGGCGCGCCACGCCTCTATCCAGTGATACCGACGATATTGAAGGCTGACCTACACTTTTCTTCCTCCCCTTGCGGGAGGAGGCCAGGAGGAGGGATAGCCACGCCAACCACTCTGCGCGCGGCACCCCCCTCCCCCCAGCCCTGCCCGCAAGGGGAAGGGAGAAGAGTCGAAGATCGTTGCCGTTGGTATAAGGTGGCTATAACCCGTTCACGCCGCTGTGACGCTGATGCCCGTTTCGTGGCCGAATGCCCGATTTCAGTCCGTCGGCTAGGGGCGGATGATGCAGCGGAACCCGATATGGCAGGTCGAAGTGTCAACGGGCTCAGCCTGGCGCGCTGCCGGCCGATATCGCAGGCAGTAGTTGGGTGCGCAGAGATGCGACCCCCCCTTGACGACTCGGCGTTCGAGCCTCGGATCGGGGTTTGCAGGGACGCAGCAGGATTTCGCCGCCGCGCCATGCCGGGTCACGGGACTGGAGGTCCATTCCCAGACATTGCCGATCATGTCGTGAAGCCCGTAGCCGTTGGCAGGGAACGCATCGATTGGCGAGGTCCCCTCGTAGCCATCTTCGGCAAGGTTCTCCCACAGGAAGCGGCCCTGCCATGTGTTGGCCATGCAACGCCCGTTCGGCATCTCCTCACAGCCCCACGCATAAGGTGCGCCCTCCAAGCCGCCACGCGCTGCGAACTCCCATTCGGGTTCGGTCGGGAGCGTCTTGCCGACCCAGGCGGCATAGGCGCAGGCGTCGTCATACCCGACATGAACGACGGGATGGTCGCCAAGCTCCGCGATCGAACTGCCCACGCCTTCGGGATGCCGCCAGTCGGCGCCCGGGACGTATTCCCACCAGGCCCGGTAATCCCGCAAATCCACCGGGCCGGCGGGCTTGCGGAACACCAGCGAGCCGGGCACGAGCAGCGCCGGGTCCGCGTCGCGATACAGGCTCGGGTCCGGCTGCCGCTCGGCCAGAGTCACACATCCCGTCGCCTCGACGAAACGAGCGAACGCCCGGTTGGTCACGGGATGCAGATCGATCTAGAAGGCGCCGACTGTCGTCTGATGGGCCGGTTTCTCCTCGTTATAGAACCGGTCCGAACCCATCAGGAACGTCCCTCCTGGAATCCGCGCCATGGCTTCGCTGCCAGCTTCCGGCGCGCATTGTATCGATGGCATCAGGCCGACGTGCGCTTCGGGACGAAGTCCAGCGCGGAGCCGGGTGGAATGAGTTCCTCCTTCTTCACGCTGTCCTCGAACTCGCGAACGATGCGGTGGGCATGCTGCATCACCCACCACCGGACGTAGCGCTGGTTCACCGCCTCGCGCTCCTTGGGATCTTCTTGCAGGTGGGTGATGCGGGCGAAACCCAGCGGCAGTTCCGGATCGTGGAAATGCTGCTGGCGCTTGAAGTTGATCTTGAAGTCCTTCCACTTCACCGCGTGCAGCTCGTCCTTCAGCCAGACGATGCACGACTCGCGGTTGGAGGCAGGCTGGTCGCCGAGGAAGAAAGGCGTCTGGTCCACGCCGTCGATCAGCCGGTCGCCTGGGGCGTCGCAGCCCGTGAACCTCAGCAGGGTCGTGAACATGTCGGTGACGTGGACCATCTCGTTGCTTTCGACCCCCGCCTTGATCCTGCCGGGCCAGCGGATCAGCAGCGGCGTGCGGATGCCGCCCTCGGCCGAGCTGAAATACGACCCGTCGAAGAAGCCACCGGTGCCGCGTCCGGCCAGATGGTCTTCGGCGCCGTTGTCGCCGCACATCACGACGATTGTGTCGTCGCGGACGCCAAGCTCGTCCAGCTTGTCGAGCAGCACGCCGAAGTCGTGGTCCAGCATCAGCAGGCAGTCGCCCCAATCCCCGTTCGTGCTCTTGCCCTTGAACTCGTCGCGCGGGCTCATGGGGAAGTGCATCAGCGAGTGGTTGAAGTAGCAGTAGAACGGCTGGTCGGCCTTGACGGACTTCTCCATGAACGCCAGCGCGCGATGTTGGTACTCCAGGTCGCAGGTCTTCTTGGTCTCCATTGTCAGCTGCTCGTCCAGCAGCGGCCAGGCGCCCTTGCCCTTGACGCCTTCATGCATGTGCGAGAAGCCGTCGCGCTCCGGGACGTAGTGCGGGTCCTCGGGCCACATGCACTCGTCATAGGTCCGCAACGGCCCATACCATCCGTCGAAGCCGTGATCGGTCGGGAAGCGCCCGTCCTCGGCGCCGATGTGCCACTTGCCGTAGATCGACGTGGCGTAGCCGGCCTCCGACAGGATTTCGGCGATCGTGCGCTCCCATCGGACGATGCCGCCGCCGTTGCCGCCCAAGGCGATGGTGTGGTTGCCGGACCGGATCGGAAACCGGCCGGTCATCAGCGCCGACCGCGTGGGCGTGCATTGCGGCTCGACCACGTAGTGCGTGAGCTTGGTGCCTTCTTTCGCGAACTGGTCCATGCGCCGGGTGTCGGCGCCGCGCAGGATGCCGCCGCCGTAGCAGCCCAGCTCGCCCATGCCCAGGTTGTCGACATGGAAGAACAGGATGTTGGGTTTGGAAGATGTCATTACTGCCTCTTTACTTCAGGTTCACTGTGAATTGTATAATCCGGATAGGGCGCCCGATGTCAGCTCGGAACCCATGGCCGCGATGGATTCCTCGCGGATCAATCCTTTCAGCCTGTTCACCAGTTCGGCGAATTGAGGCATGCCCGTCATCTCCGCCCGGCGCGGACGCGGCAGCGGAACCTTGATCTCGGCCTTGATTCGCCCTGGCCGCGCCGTCATCACGTAGACGCGGTCCGACAGGAAGATCGCCTCCTCGATGTCGTGCGTGACGAACAGGACCGAGATGCGGAACCGCTGCCACATGTTGGTCAGTATCTCTTGCATCACCACGCGGGTCTGCGTGTCGAGCGCCCCGAACGGCTTGTCCATCAGCAGGACCTGCGGGCTGGTGGCCAGCGCACGCACGATGCCGATCCGTTGCTTCATGCCGCCGGAAAGCTGGTCCGGGTAGTGGTTTCTAAAGGCGAGAAGCCCGGCCATGCCCAGCAACGCGCGCGCCTTCCCCTCCCGCTCGCGGCGCGCGACGCCCGCCATCCGCAAGCCGAACTCGACATTCTTCCGCACGGACAACCAGGGGAACAGCGAGTATTGCTGGAACACCACGCCGCGCTCCGAACCCGGCTTCGTGATCGGCTTTCCGTCGAGCAGCGCCTCCCCGCTCGTGGGCCTGTGGAACCCGGCCACAATGCTCAGGAGCGTGAACTTCCCGCAGCCGGAGGGGCCGATCAGCGAGACGAACTCGCTCGGCTGCACGTTGATCGAGACGTCCCTCACCGCCTCCACCACGCTGCTCCCGCTGCCGAACCGCACGCCCATGCCGCGGACGTCGATGCGGCCCTTGCCGCCCTCGCTCATCTTTTGCTCCCGGGCACCAACGCCAGCCACGGCATGGCGACACGGGCCAGCACGCGGATGGCGCCGCTGCACAGCAGGCCGAGGACGCCGATGGTGATCATGCCCAGGACGATCGCGGCGTAGTTCACCAGGGAATATGCCTCCCAGGTGAAGTAGCCGACGCCGAACTGGCCGGAGATCATCTCGGCGGCGATCAGGGAGACCCAGGCCACGCCCATGCCGACGGCTAGCCCCGTAAAGACGTGCGCCAACGCTCCCGGCAGCATGACATGCCAGAACAGCTGCGGTTCGCTTGCGCCAAGGCATCGCCCCGCCCGTATCAGGACACCGTCCAACGCATGCACTCCCTGGATCGTGTTGAGCAGGATGGGGAAGAAGGCGCCGATGAAGGTGATGAACACGATGCTCGCCTCGTTGCTGGGCCACAGCATGATGGACATCGGCACCCAGGCGATAGCCGGGATCGGGCGCAGCACCTCCATCGCCGGCATGAACAGTTGCTGCACCCGGCGGTAGCGGCCGATCACGAGGCCAAGGGGCACGCCGATGGCGATCGCGATCAGGAAGCCCAGCAGGATGCGGCGCACGCTGATGGCCACGTTGAGCATGAACTTCGCTGAGAACACGACCTCCTTCGCCTCGATCAACACCTCCGCAGGTGTCGGCACATTCTGGAATCGGATGAAGAGGTTGATCTTGTACTTGGTGCCGAGATACCAGAGGAGGAACAGCAACCCGATAGAGACGCAGGCGAGCAGCGCCGTGATCCCGTGATCGCGCGCGCCTAGGAACGCCGGGCTTTTGCTGGTGGCGGTTGATGTCGGCTGGACTGTGGCCGGAACCTCATCGACCTCCATGCCGCCATTGGGCGTGACGCGGATTGCACCAGCTTCGACAATGCCGGTTCCCATAGGGCCGCCCTTGCATCCTACTTGCCGCTTTGGATGTCGCCGAGCGCTTCGGCGTAGGTGGCGACCTTGCCGCCCGTGCTGCCCGCGTATCGCTCTGCGTCCCGCCGCAGCAGGAACGGCGTCACCACGGGCTTCTGCGGGTCTTTGCCGTCGACGACGTAGAAGGCCTCGTCGGCGAACACCTTGACTCCAAGCTCATGGTCGATGAGGTAGGCCGCATTCAGGGCCTGACCGTTGGCCTTGAACTTCGCGATGCCGGCTAAGGTGCATGCAGGAGTGCTGAAGCTGACCATGGCGCCGCCCCCGACCCAAATCTGACCCGCCTCTGCGGGGTTGGCCACCGGCACGTTGCAGACCGGGTCGTCCCCGGTGACGTCATAGCTCGTCAGCTTCCTTACCTCCGCGTCGTAGTCGAGGCCAAGATTCTTGAAGGCCTGGCGCACGTAGCTGTCATCGACCCAGGCGTCGATGTCGAGTTGCTTGACCATATTGAGCTTCTGCAGGACGGCGTAGTCCGTCTTCGCGGCGGCGATCCACTGCGGCTTGATCGTCGGGTCGAGCGTGTCGAGGCGCAGCTTCTCGTTCGGATAGAGCGG
>CAXSFF010000010.1:0-14621 GCA_964236035.1 uncultured Acetobacteraceae bacterium | reverse complement strand
GGCATCGCGCTGGGGAACACGGAGTTGTCGCAGATCCACAGGGTGGGCACGTCAAAGCTGCGGCCCTGCGGGTCGACCACGGCGTCGCCCGGGTCGGTGCCCATCCGGCAGGTGCCGATGGTGTGGGCCGAGCGCGGGCAGGCCCAGATGTCGGTGGCGCCGGCAGCCTCCCACGCCGCCGTCATGAAGCGGACGGCGTGCCTGTGCATCGCCCGCTCGTTGGCGCCGTAGCTGAAGTGGATGCGCGGCTTGGGCATGCCGATGTCGTCCAGCTCGTCGGACAGCTCGAGGAAGTTGCCGGGGGCGGGCAGGCACTCCCCGTTGATGCCGATGCCGGCGACGTGGTTGTAGCGGTCGATGTAGTCGACCAGGGCACGGCCCCACAGCGGCCGGCCGCGCGTCACCTGGTTGGCCCAGGTCACCGGCAACACGCCCAAGCTTTGCACCAGGTAGCCGCCCGCGAAGTCCGCGTCGGCCGGGCGCAGCATGTCCTCGGTGATCAGCGAGGACGGGTAGCCCTTGTTGCACCGCATCTCGTCGGCGAAGGTGCCCCAGACCTGGGTCGCGACATGCGCCATGTAGTTGCGGCCCACTTGCTCGCTGGAGTTGGCCAGGCCGAGGTGCAGCAGCAGGCGCGGCGTCTCGACGGCGCCGGCGCACAGGAACACGGCCGCGCAGCGCTGCCTGCGGTCGACGCCCTCGGCATCGCGGTAGACCACGGCGCAGACCCGGCCGCCGGCGTCGCGCTCGATGCCGTGCACGAAGCACTCGGGGCGAATCTCCGCGCCCGCCGCCACGGCGAGCGGCAGGTAGGTGACGTCCATGCTGGTCTTGGCGCCGATGCGGCAGCCCTGGTGGCAGTGCCCGCAATTGATGCAGGCCTGCCGCAGCGGGCCGCCGGGCTGTTGGAAGTCGCGCGTGACGACGGCGGCGGGCGAGGTGGCGGTGCGCACGCCCAGCGCGGCGCAACCCGCCGCCATGGCGTGGGCGGAGGCGTTCAGCGCCACGGGCGGCTGCGGATAGCGGCGGTCCGGGTCCCAAGGATAGTCCCGTGGGCCGGACACCCCGATGAACGCCTCGACGTCTTTGATGTAGCGGACCAGCTCGCCGTGCGCGACCGGCCAGTCGCGGCCGACGCCGAACTCGGTGCGCAGCCGCAGGTCGCGAGGGTCGGGCCGCGGGCAGAACGCGCCCCAATGCAGGGTCGATCCGCCGACGCCGATGCCGCTGTTGTTGCCGCCAAACGCTTCCGGCGTCTCACCCGCGCTGAGGCGTTCGCGCAGCCAGTAGAGGGCGGCGGCGGTCTCGTCGGCGGGGAACTCGTCCGGCGTCCAGTTCCGCCCGGCTTCCAATGCGACCACGTTCAGGCCGGCGGATGCCAGCCGGGCCAGCAAGGGGGCGCCGCCAGCTCCCGTACCGATCACGACGGCGTCGACCACGTCCTGCGCCGCATGACGCCGCATCCCGTCGAGGTTCATGCCGCGTCCACCGCCGCCACCGGCTCCCAGGCCTCCGGGGCGCCGGGCTCCAGGGCGTGGAAACCCTGTTTGCGTTCGCCGTCGCCGCCATAGGCGATGCCGCTGTATCCCATGCGCGCCAGCGTCGCCGGGTGGGCGACGTAAACCTTCACTGCGTCGGCGCGGAGGTCCCCGAACCAGCGTTGCAGCTGCGCCGCGTCCAGGTCAGGCCCGGCCGAAAGGTCCCCGCCGGCCATCCGTGCGAGCAGGGCATCCTGGTCGCCGGCGCCCAGGCTGACGAACACCTGCCCATGCGCGGCCTGCGCCGCAGCGTCCAATGCGGCCAGGCCGGCGCGATACGCCGCCGGGTCGGAGGGCAGCGTCGCGAAGCGCCAGCCGTCGCCCGCGCCGGCGTCAAGCGCCTGGTCGATGCGCGCGCCGACATCGATCGCCGTCGCCTTCGGTTGCGGCACGATGCGGTCGACGACCGCACGTAGCAGTTCCAACTCGTTCATCGACAAGGCGGCGGGGCGATAAGCCGGGTCGTCCGGCTTGCCGCGCGCCAACAGGACCGCCCGGGTCCGTGCGCTGACGCGCGCCGAGAGGATCAGCGCCTGATAGGCCGCAGCACCCGCACCGTTGATCAAATGAGGCCGCCGGCCATCGCGATCCATGAAACGGGGGTAGCTGCCGATAAGTTGGCGCGCATGCGGTTTCTCGATTTGGTGGTGCCGTCTACTTGATGGCTCCGGACCCGCTGTCCAGGCATCCCGCCGGGCCTGACCGCGTAGAGACGGTTTCCCACTCAGGATACCGCATGACCCCCGTCGACCCCCGCACCGTCCATCCGCAGTCGTTTCCGGGCGACCAGCAGCAACCCGCGCCGGGATTGACGTCGAAGATGACGCCGGCGCCGGACCATGGCGAGGAGAGCTACGTCGGCAAGGGATTGCTGAGCGGCCGGGTGGCGC
This sequence comes from uncultured Acetobacteraceae bacterium, assembly GCA_964236035.1. Classification (GTDB taxonomy): domain Bacteria; phylum Pseudomonadota; class Alphaproteobacteria; order Acetobacterales; family Acetobacteraceae; genus CAXSFF01. The sequence goes on along the minus strand of CAXSFF010000010.1, from coordinate 12,193 downwards.
TGATCACCGGCGGCGACTCCGGCATCGGCCGCGCCGTCGCCATCGCCTATGCGCGGGAAGGGGCCGACGTCGCGCTGTCCTACCTGCCGGTGGAGCAATCCGACGCGGAGGACACCGCCGCCTGGGTCGCCAAGGCCGGCCGCCGCGCCATCCTGTTGCCCGGCGACATCCAGGACGAGGCGCACTGCCACGCGCTGGTGGAGCAGACGGTCGCCCGGCTCGGCCGCCTCGACATCCTGGTCAACAACGCGGCGGCGCAGGCGGTGAACGAGGCGCTGGCGGACATCACCGCCGAGCAGATCGACCGCTCGTTCCGCACCAACGTCTTCGCGATGTACTATCTCTGCCAGGCGGCGGTGCCGCACATGAAGCCGGGCGCCGCCATCGTCAACAGCACCAGCGTGCAGGCGAAGGTCGGCAACAAGAGCATGCTGATCTACGCCGCCACCAAGGGCGCGATCGCCACCTTCACGATCGCCTTGTCCAACCTGCTGGCGCCGGAGGGCATCCGGGTGAACTGCGTGGCGCCTGGCCCGATCTGGACGCCGATCCAGCCGATCGCCAAGGACGCCGGGCAGCTTGAGGAGCTTGGCAAGGACATGCCGCTCGGCCGCGCCGGCCAGCCGGCGGAGCTGGCCCCCGTCTATGTGCTGCTGGCGTCGGACGAGGGCAGCTACATCACCGGGGCGCTGCTGCCCGTGACCGGCGGGACTCCCATGCTGTAGGCCGCCCCGCTTGCTGCGTGAGCAGTGCCCCTGCCGCCAATCCCAGCGCCATCGCTCCATAGGCGACGGCCATGGACCGCTTGGACAGCACGAACTCCCAGCCCGGCGTGAACCGTTTGGGGGTGGCGATATAGTCGACGGCTACGGCAACGACCGACACGGCCGCCGCATCCCCCAGCATCGGGATCACGGCGACAGGCCGCCGCGACGCGATCCAGCGTTCGAACAGGACCGCCCAGAATATCGTCGCCGCGTGATGGGTCGCGTACCCAACCGCCGTATGGGCCAGGTCAGCCCTCTTGTAGAAGCCGGCCTGCTCGCCATTCAACCAATGGCTGGTCGAATTGGTCGGCTGCAACGCGCCCTTGCCTTCCGCCCGCGCCAGCAGGGCCAGGGCCAGGGTCGACGTGGCGCTTGCGAAGGTTCCGGAGACGATGGCGAAACGTAGTATTCTGGCCCAATTGGACACTGGCTGCTCCGTTCATGGCGGTGCCATCGAACGCTTGCGCCAGCACGCCGTTCCGTCGGGCCGCCTCTGATGCCGCAACGGTCGGGCGGTACGCCGCCGTCGCTGTCGGGCGCGCTCGCGCAGCCGATCAAGGACGCGATCATCGGCAGGGTGGTCGCCCTGTTCAACGACCGGTCCCGTGGCGAGAAGCCGGTGGCGCGGCGCAGCGACGGGCTGTTCGGGCCGCGTTCGGTCGCATGGCGCGTGCATGGCGACATCACCTCCATGATGGTCGGCGGCGTTTCGGGACTGCTGCTGCAGATGCTGCACCCGGCCGTGCTGGCGGGGGTATGGGACCATTCCAACTTCCGCGCCGACATGCATGGCCGGCTCCGGCGCACGGCGCGGTTCATCGCCCTCACCACCTATGGCGGCAAGGCGGACGCCGAAGCGGTGATCGCCCGCGTGCGCGGCATCCATGACCAGGTCCGCGGCGTGCTGTCCGACGGGGCGCCGTATTCCGCCAATGATCCCTCGCTGCTGGCCTGGGTGCACGTGACGGAGGCGACCAGCTTCCTGAATGCATGGATGCGCTACGCGGAGCCCGGGATGTCGGCGGCGGACCAGGACCGCTACTTCGCCGAGATGGCGGAGGTGGCGGACCGGCTCGGCGCCGACCCCATCCCGCGTACCCGGTCCGAGGCTCGCCACCTGCTCGACGCGATGCGGCCGCAGATGCTGTGCGACGCGCGCACCCGTGAGGTTGCCCGGCTCGTCCTGACGCAAAAGGCGCCGACCCGCATGGCGGAGCCGGTGCAGGCGTTGACCATGCAGGCCGGCATCGACCTGCTGCCGGCCTGGGCGCGGCGCATGCACGGGCTGCATGCGCCCGTGCTGAGCCGCCCGCTGGTCCGCGCCGGCACGCTCGGCGTCGCCCGGACGTTGCGCTGGGCCTTCAAGCAAACCGCCCCGGCGCGATAGGCGCCGCTTGCTATGAATTCGGCGCGATAGGGGGCGCTACCTCGAGCCGCGATGCGGGGTGCGGGTCGACCCTGTCTGCTGCCGGGGCGCATTCCGGCCTTGGTTGCGCCCGCTGCCGCCCAGCACCGGCGGGCGCATCGTCGACAGCCGCGCCGCCTCGGAATGATACGGATGATCGGAGAAGACGGGCACCGGCTGGCCGATCGTGCGCTCGATAGCATGCAGCCAAGCGCGGTGCTCGGGTTCGCACAGGCTGACGGCCAGGCCCTCCCGCCCAGCCCGCGCCGTGCGGCCGATGCGGTGGACGTAGCTCTCCGCGACGTTGGGCAGGTCGTAGTTGAACACGTGGCTCACGTCGTCCACGTCGATGCCGCGCGAGGCCAGGTCGGTTGCCACCAGCACGCGGATCGCGCCCGACTTGAAGCCGGCCAACGCCCGTTCCCGCTGACCTTGGGACTTGTTGCCGTGGATCGCCTCGGCCGGGGAGCCGGCGGCGGTCAGGGCGGCGGCGACCTGGTTGGCGGTGCTTTTGGTCAGGGTGAACACGAGGCCGCGGCTGACCGTCGCCGGCTTCACCAGCAGCTTGAGCAAGGCCAGCTTGTTCGCCGCGTCCGTGAACATGACGCTCTGGCCGATGCGTGCGACCGTGGTGGCGGGGGGCGTGACCTCCACGCGGACGGGGTCGCGCAGCAGGCTGGCGGCCAAGGTGGCGATTGCCGCGGGCATGGTGGCGGAGAACAGCAAGGTCTGCCGTTCGGCCGGCAGCATCGCCACCGCCTGCCGGATCGGCTTGATGAAGCCCATGTCGAGCATGTGGTCGGCCTCGTCGAGCACCAGGACGCCCGTGTCGCCCAGCTTGATGTGGCCCTGGCTGATCAGGTCGAGCAGACGCCCGGGCGTCGCGACCAGGAAGTCGACGCCGCGACGCATGGCGGTGACCTGGTGCACCTGGCTGACGCCGCCGAACACCACGGTATGGGTCATGCCCAGGTTGCGGCCATAGGCGGCGATGCTCTGGTCGATCTGGGAGGCGAGCTCGCGGGTCGGTGCCAGGATCAGCACGTTGGCGCCCCGCGGCGCCGCGGGGCGGCGATGCGCGGCCAGGCGGTGGAGGATGGGCAGCAGGAACGCAGCCGTCTTGCCGGTGCCGGTCTGCGCCAGGCCGAGCAGGTCGCGCCCGCCGAGCAGGAGGGGGATGGCCTGCGCCTGGATCGGCGTGGGCGACGTGTAGCCCTCCCGCGCCAGGGCTTCGAGGAGCTTCGGGTTGAGGCCGAGGTCGGAAAACGCAGGCGCGACGGGCGAGATATGACTCATAAGGCTATGTGCGCCTCCTAGGCGCGTTCGTCAGCGCAGCCGGTAGCTGCGCGATGTGGCGTGTTCAACGAATGACGTGGCGCCAGGCGTACGAAACATCTGGCGAGGCCGCATCGGCCCGCTACGTTCGTCCCCGGGGCATGCCTATAGCGCAATAGCGTCGACCTGCCAAACCCGGCGATGGCCGAACGGGTGACAGGCCTATCGCTCGCGAGGCAGGGCCGTCTCCTGCTCCGGCTTCGACGACGGCGCCATCTTGAGGTATCGGCGCCAGAATGCCTCGCTGGTCAGCAACGGCGATGCCGCCTGCCAGCGCCGGGCCTGGGATGGCGCTTCCCGGTACAGCCGCAGCAGCAACCGCGCCGACTCGGCGGCGAGGGTGCGGAAACGTTCACGCGACCGCTGGAACGTCGGCAGGTCGTCGTTCCACCAGGTCTCCACCGCGATGTGCTCGACGCCGCGCATGCGGTACCAGGCCAGGTCCTTGAGCTGCAGCAGCCGGGGCGGGGTGACCCGGGTCGGCACCACGGCGTTGCGGACCACCAGCCGCGCCAGCGTCAGCAGGAACGCTGCCGTGCTGGTGGGCGGCCGCGTCAAGAGCTGGGGCGCCAGGACGACGCTGCGCGCGGTCGCGGCATCGGGATGGCGTTTGCGCACCAGGCCCAGGCCGGCGTGCAAAGGTTGCGGCGCTGCTTCCAGAATCGCTGGGCCGGCCAGATAGTCGCGAATGCCGCGCAGGATCAACGCTGTCTTGTAATAGCGGAAGGTGAGTAGCGCCATCGCGAGATGGCGGCCCATGCGCCGCGTGACCTCCCAACGGTCGACCGGGTGGTGCATGGAGGCGGCGATCAGCATGTTGCGGGTTTCATAGTAGTCGTGCCAGCCGCCGACCTTCACGTAGAACGGTTCGTGCCAGACTGCGATGCCAGGCACGGAGACTGTCACGACCCCAGCCTGGTGCAGGCGGAGTCCGAATTCCATGTCGTCGCCGCGGATGAAGCACGGCATGGGCATGCCGTGCTCGCGCACCAGCGACAGCGGGATGCCGCAGCACCACCAACCGTTGTAGTGGACCGCGATCGGATGGCTCAGCATCTCGAGCACCTCGCGATCCACCAGGTCGCGGCTATGATGCAGCGGCTGGAACGTCCAATGCCGGTCGGAGACGATGGCACCGGCCTCGTACAGCATGGTGGGCTGGATGCTGTCCAGCATGTGGCCGCCGACCACGATGTCGGTTCGTGCCAAGGCGAAGAACGCCGCCATGCGCAGGAGGCTGTCGGGTTCCAGCCCGATATCGTCGTCGAGCAGCACGGCGTGGGTGGTGCCGGGATTGTCCAACGCCTCCAGCAGGCCGCGGCCGAAGCCGCCGGCGCCGCCGAAATTGTCCTGTTCCACGATGCGCAACTGATCGCCGAGCCGAGATGCCGCATCCTTCACGGGCGATGCGCCGGCAAGGCCGGGACGGCCCTGGTTGATGACGAACACGCGCGCGAGGCACTGGGCGACCGCCGGGTCGGCGGCGATGGCGTCAAGGATGCGGCCGAGGTCGCGCTCACGGTTGAAGGTGCAGAACACGGCGCTCAGCCCGATTGCGGCCAGGTCGGCGTCTTCGGCGAACCAGGCGCCCTCCAGAAAGGCGGCGGGCTGATCGCCGGTGGTCAATTCAAGCGCCAGCAGGCCGTGCTGCCGGAAATTGGCCCCCGGGTTGGACAGGCTGATGGCGATGGCGCCGCCAGCCTCGAACACGCGTTCATAGGGCAGTCGAGTGGCGTTGCCGAGCCGGCGATGCACCCGGACGGTGCAAGGCCCCTTGATGCGGATGCGCAGGGTAAGGGTTTCAAGCCGCGTGTGGCGCCGCCACAAGGTTTCGAAGAAGGCGTTGAAGTAGGTATCGAAGCTCAGCACGGTGTTGGGCTGCATCGACAGGCCGTTCGGCCCGGCTTCGACGCGCCCGCCGCCGCTGTTCGGCACTGCCGGGGATGCCCTCCAGTAAAGGTCGCGGACATCGTTGGGCCGGTCCGTGATCATGCGTTGCAGCAAAAGGTGACGATCCGATGAACCATCGACTTCGGCTTGGGACAAGGGCAGCATCGTTGCCGGACCCGGAGCTGCGAGTGTTCGTTGCATCATCAGGCGCGTTTTATCTCACTAGGCTCGTTTGTTCGGAAGGGGCAGGATCGCAGCCTCCAACAAGCCACTAAATATCAGGGTTTACAATGTCGAAAAGTATCAACGATGCTCAAAGGCACTAAGCGACGCTACTAGCGTTTCACGTTAACCAGAGACTGCACAATGCGTTCCAGCTGGCGTAGCCGCATATGCTCGGCCGGCATCGACTCGAACCGCTTCTCTTTGGCGAGTGTTACGATCAGTGCTTTCTGCCGTGTCAAAGCGGCACGGGCGGTCTCCAAATCAACATGAGTTGTAGTTTCCTGCATGCTGGCAACGTGGGTGCGATCCCAAAATCGACAACGATCGCGCGCTGGCGGGACGGTGCATGCCGTTCAAGGCTTCGCGAGGCGGGGTTTACCGGCTTGGCGATGCCGGGAACCGGCAACTTCCACGATGTTCAGGCATTCTGGTCGCGGCAATCGAAAGGATACGACAATGGCCGATGAAAAGCACGAGAAAGCCCTCGATCTGACGGAGCAGGCGCTGGAGAAGCTGACCAAGGGTGACGACAAGGCCGCCGACCAACTGCTGGAAAAGGCCAAGAAGCTCGACCAGACCGCGGTGGCCGAGGTCGTCGAAGACCTTGACGAGGATGCCGCCAACCGGTCCTAGGCGGCTACTTCCTCGCGTCGAACCCAAGGAACCCGGCGGCCGGCACTGCCGCGCCGCCATTCCCGGCATACAGCGCAGGAGTTTGCCGGATCGGCGCCGGCGCCTCCACGGCGGCGATGCCGGTCGCCTTCGCCGCCATCTCGCGGTGCTTGATGCCCTGCCGCGTTCCCGGCTTTGCGGCAGGAGTGGCGCTGGCCTGTTGCACGGCAGCGCCACGACTCCCGCCACCGCGCAGAGACAGCAGCAGGAACGTGATGTCGTTGCGGCTGAGGTCGACCGACAGCTCGAGTGGGGTGAGGCCCAGCAGGTTGGTGGCATCGATGTCCGCCCCACGCGCCACCGCGTCGCGGGCCGTGATGATGTCGCCACGGTTGATGGAATCGAACAACGCCTCGGTCGGCGGCAGGTCGGCTACCGTGCGATCCGCCGGCGCCACGGTCCCTGGCCGCGCAGTCGCACCGGGCACGGCCGGCGGTGGCGCGATCTTGGCCTTTTCCTGTGGCTTGCCGACGATGTTGGGCTTGCCTGGCGCCCCCGACATCGACTGCGCCGAAGCCGGGCACAGGGCCAGCAGCGGCAGGGCTGGAGCAAGGATCGCGAGGGTGGCGAAAAATTTCGTGCGCATGGCCGGTCACCTAGCTCAGGCGACAGGCAAATTGAAGGAAAACCGTGGGCAGGGCCGAATATTTCCTGTCAGGGCCCACCTTCGCGTCGCCAAGCCAGCAACACCACGCCCAGCAGCAACGGCAACGCCAGCCAGTTCGGCAGCAACGGGATGGCATCCAGCCCCGTCACCAGGTGGTCGTGGTTGCGGCGCAGCCCGATCCAGCCGCTGCCGGACGCCACCCGCCCTGGTTCGACCTCGCGCAACTCCGGCACCCCGGCAGGGTCCAGCCAATGGACGCCGCCACCCGAAGCCGCCGCCAACGGGCCGATCAGTTCGGCGGAGGTCCGCAGGTCGGCGATCTCCAGCGGGTTGTTGGTGCCGGCGGCGGCGAACGCCCGCCTGGCGCCGTCGGTGACCTGCCACACGCCAGCCGCCGCGGCCGCCATCGAACCTGTCGCCCGGCCCGGCGAGGCGTTCGCCAGGGCGAGGGTGGAGGCCTGCCCATCCGGCGCCGTCACCGTGATCGGCGGCAGCGGGGCATCGCTGGTGGTGCGCCGCTCGACCGTGAGGCGGCCGTCCTCGATCGCCGCGGCCAGGGCCTCCTCCTCCAGCGCCGGCTCCTTCATCAGCCAATGCGCAACCCGGCGCAGCAACTCGGCCTGTGGCCCGCCGCCCTCATGGTCGCGCGACCACAGCCAGATTTGGTCGGACAGCAGCAGCGCGGCGCGGCCCTCGCCGACCCGGTCCAGCAACAGCAGCGGCGACCCGTTCGGTCCGCTCATCAGCGCCTGTCCCCGCGTGGCGCCCGGCTGCAGCCGGCGGTACCACTCGCCCCAGGACGGCTGGCGGCCGGCGATGTCCCCGGGCAGCCCGGCGGTCACCGGGTGGTGTTCGCCCAGCGCCGTGACCAGCGGGCGGAACGGGCCGTCCACCTCGCCATTCGGGCCGGACAGCGGATCGGCCGGCAGCACGGGGGCGAGCGGGCTGTAGGCGAGGCTGGCCGGCCCACTGAACTCTGGCCCGACGCTGAGCAGCAACGCGCCGCCGCCGCGCACGTAGTCGGCGATGTTGCGCAGGTAGTTCCCCGGCAAGATGCCGCGGTTGGAGAAGCGGTCCAGGATGATCAGGTCGAACTCCTTGATCTTGACCTGGAACAGCTCGCGCACGGGGAAGGCGATCAGCGCCAGCTCGTTCAGCGGCGTCATGTCGTCCTTCTCCGGCGGCCGCAGGATGGTAAAGTGCACCAGGTCGACCGCCGGGTCGGCCTTCAGCAGGCGGCGCCAGGTGCGCTCGCCGGCATGCGGCTCGCCCGACACCAGCAGCACCCGCAGGCGGTCGCGCACGCCGTTGACCTGCACCACGGCGTGGTTGTTCAGGTCGCTGGCCTCGCCCGGCAGCGCGTCGACCGACAGCTCCACCACCGTCGGGCCGGCGCGGGTGATCGGCACCTCCAGCGACTGCACCGTGCCGACCGGCACCTGCAGCACCTGCGGCGCCTCGCCGTCGCGCTGGACGGTCATCCGCGCCAGCGTGCCCGCGTCCGCCACGCCAAGGTCGTCGACGGCGACCCGCAGGGTGACGGAATGGCCGACGATGCCGTACCCCGGCGCCTCCACAATGCGCAGGCGGCGGTCGGTCTCCTCGCCACGGGCCGGCAGCAGCACGTGCAGCGGCGCCCCGGGCGGGTTGGCGGGGATGTCGTGCACCTGGCCGTCCGTCAGCATCACCACCCCGGCCAGCCGCGAGCGTGGGATGTTGGCCAGAGCGCGGTCCAGCGCGGTGAACAGCCGGGTGCCGTCGCGGCCGCCCTCGGGCACGGCGACGGTGCGCAGCTCCATGCCTGGCAGCCGCGCCGCCGCCTGCGTGATGCGAGCGGCGGCGGCCTCGCGCAGCGCGGAGCGGTTGCCGACCTGCATTGAGGCGGTCTGGTCCACCACCATGACGGCGATGTCGCTCAGCGCCTCCCGCGTCTCGCGCACCAGGCGCGGCCCGGCCAGCCACAGCAGCACCACGGCGAACGCCAGGCCGCGCAGCCAGGCGCCGCGCGCGCGCCGCCAGAGCGCCAGCGCCAGCGACAGCACGCAGAGCGCCGCCAGCCCAGCCAGCAGCCATGGCGGCAGCGTGGGCTGGAAGCGGACGGCGGCGAAGGCCTGTTCGATCGGCAACGCTACTGCCCCAGCCGTTCGAGGATATGCGGCACGTGCACCTGGTCGCCCTTGTAGTTCCCCGTCAGCGCGTAGATCACCAGGTTCACGCCGAAGCGGTACGCCAGGGTGCGCTGCCGCGTGCCGCTCCTGGCCGTGTCGCCGCCGCTGGCCCATTCGCCGGCCCAGTCGTTGTGGCCGATCACCACGGGGCTCACGTCGTCGTTGCTGCGGTCCTGGTCGCGCTGCACCCACACGGGCGCCGAGTCGGTCACGCCGGGGTAATCGCCGAGCAGGTAGAACGAGCGCGACAGCACGTGGTCGGTGGTGAGCGGCGTGAGCGGCGGGATCGCTAGGCCCTGGGCCGCCGCCCGCAACGCGTCCGGATTGCCGCGGCTGTCGATGACGATGATGCCGCCGTCGCGCATGAAGGCGTTCATGGCCGCGATCCCCGCCGCCGGGATCACGCCCGGCGTGACCGGCCAGTACAGCAGTGGGTAGAAGCTGAGGTCGTCGCGGCCCGGCATCACCCCGGACGGTTCCGCCAAATGCGCGGCGGTGCGGCTGTTCACATAATCGGCCAATCGGGTGAGCCCGGCGCGGGAGGTGTCGTCCACCCCGGAGTCGCCGGTCACGACGTAGGCCAAGCGGGTGGCGAGCGCCGCCTCCCATGGCGGCGATGGAAGCTGGGCACGCGCAGGCAGCGCGATCAGCAACAGGCCAGCCAGCGCCGGCCGCCATAGACCTCGCAGCCGCAGCGACACCAGCAAGTCGAGCGCCAGCAACGCCAGCCCCGCCGCCAGCAGCCACGGTCCGACCGCCGTCTCGCGGCCACCTGCCCCAAGCGCCTGCACGGCCGCGCCATCGATCGCCGGCATCGGCCGCAGCGCAGGCATGGCGTTGGACAGGTTCAACGCCCGGCTGCCGTTGCCGGGTCCGTACAGCCCGGGCGGATGCTGGGGCGAGACCGTGGTGGCGGCGAACGCCGAGCCGGGCAGGCTGCTGGCGGCGGGCGGCGGCGGCCCCAGCACGCCAAAGCCGTCGAGCGATTGCGCCGGGCTCAGCAGGCCGCCATCCGGCGCGGCGGCGACCCCGGCCGAAAGATCGACCAAGCGGCGCAGCATCTCCGGGAACAGGCCGGACAAGGGCAGGTTGGACCAGTCGGCGTTGGCGGTCACATGGAACAGCACCACCCGCCCGGCGCCGCGGGCCGCCTCCGTCACCAGCGGGGTGCCGTCTGCGAGACGTGCCCAGGTGTGGTCGGCGAGCCGGGCGGACGGCTCGGCAAGCACCTGACGCGTGACCTGCACCTCGTCGGGCACCGTCAGGCCGGCGAACGGCGAGGTGGCGGCGAAACCGGCCAGCTTGGCGGGCTGGCTCCAACTGAGTGCACCGCCAAGTTGGCGGTCCTCGGTCAGCAGGCGCTCCGGCATCAATGGATCGACGGAGTTGGCGGCCTCCGCGCTGATCGGACCGGCGAAGCGCAGCAGCACGCCGCCCTTCTCCACCCAGGCCAGCAGCTCCTTCGCCTCGCCGGGTTCGACGGGGGCGTCGGCCAGCACGACGACCGCGATCTCCCGCGAGAGCAAGGCATGCACGTCGCCGCGCCGCAGCTCGGTGAAGGGGGCGAGCGCGCGCTCCAGGTAATACAGCGTGCCCGTCAGCGGCGTGTCGGCCCCCGACTCGGCAGATACCAGGCCGACCGGCCGGCGCCGGAAGCCCTCATCCAGCAGCAGCACGGACCCGGCCGTTGCCGGACCCTCCAGGACCAGTTGCGTCAGCCGGTTGCGCAGCTCCGACGGCAGCGTGAAGGGCAGCTCGGCATCGCTGGCGCCGGCCGGCAAAGTCACGGCCGCGCGGGCCACCGTGCGGCCGTCGCCACCCTGCGCCAGCACGGCGGCGCTGGTCGCCACGGGTTGCGGCAGCACGGCGACGCGCGCCACCAGGCGGTCGGCCTCGGCGCGCGGCGGCAGCAGCATGCGGGCTTGCGGCGGCGTCGGCGCGATCACGGTCACGCGGCCGGCGGCGGTCATCGCCTGCGCCAGCGCCGCGTCACCCGCCGCCGCCACGCCGTCCGCCAGATACAGCACGCTGCCAAACTGATCCTTCAGCGCGGCGGCGGCGGCGGCGCGATCGGGCGGCCAAGGCGCCGGATGCAGGGCGGCAACCCGGGCGCGGAGATCCGCCACGGGCATCACCGGCGACAGCGTGGGCGGCAGGTCCTGCGTGGTCCGGGCGGTGGTCAGCACGGCGGCGCCGCGGCCGGAACGCTCGGCCCCGTCAAGCGCCGCCTGCGCCGCGGCCAGGCGCGCGGCCCAGTCGGGCGCCGCCGTCCAGCCATCCTCGATCACCAGCAGCAACGGCCCGGCGCCCGGCAGCTCGGCGGCGGCGTCCAACACGGGTCCGGCCAGCCCAATGACCAGCAGGCCAGCCGCCAGCAGGCGCAGCGCCAGTAGCCACCAGGGGGTGCGCGCCGCCGTTTCCTCCCGCGCCTGCAAGCCGGCCAGCAGGCGGATGGCCGGAAAGGATTGCAGGCGCGCGGCGGGCGGGGTGACGCGCAGCAGCCACCACAACGCCGGCAGCACGGCCAGGGCCAGCAGCACCCAGGGCGCTGCGAATATCAAGCGCGCGCGTCCGCCATCTGGCCCGACAGCGACATGTACAGCGCCAGCAACGCCGTTTCCGCCGGCTTGTCGGTATGATGGATGGACAGCGTCCAGCCCGCCGTGCGGCACAGCGCCGCCAGTCCGTCCTGTTGGGCCGCGAGCGCGTCGGCATAGGCGGCGCGGATGCTCTCCACCCGCGGGATCAGGATCTCGCTCTCGGCTTCGAGGCCGCGGAACCGCACCCGCCCGGCATAGGGCAGCTCGGCCTCCGCCGGGTCGAGCACCTGCAGCAGGTGGCCGCCGACGGGGATCGCAGCCAGGCGGGTCACGATAGCGCGGACGTCATCCAGCGGCGAAAGGAAGTCGCCGATCAGCACCACGCGGCCATAGGCGGGCACGGCGGCGTTCGCCGGCAGGCCATCGGCGTGGCCCAGCGCCGCCGCCATCGCCGGCAGCGAACCCAGCGTCGGCTGCCCCAGCAGGCGCACCCGCTCGCCGCCGCGCAACAGCAGGGAGGCGAGCGCCAGCAACAGCAGCTCGGCCCGCTCCGCCTTTTCTGGCAGCGACGCGGCCGAGCGCCA
>CAXSFF010000009.1:0-15100 GCA_964236035.1 uncultured Acetobacteraceae bacterium | reverse complement strand
GGCATCGCCTGCAACGGGGTCGCGTGCAGCAGCAGCGCGTGCACGCCGAAGAACGCGGCGCTGCGGGCGATGGCGCCGAGGTTGTGCGGGTTGCTGACGCCGTCGAGGACCAGCAGCAGCGGCATCCGCGGCGGCCGCACGAAGTCGATGATGTCGATGCGGCGCGGCTCGGCGACGGCGACGATGCCGCCGTGGTGCGGGGTGCCGCCGGCGCGCGCCAGGTCGGCCTCGTCCAGCATCCGGTACGGGCGTCGCAGCTTGGCCATCTCGGCGCAGAACGGCCCGGCGACGGCGCGCTGCGACTCCGTGTAGAACAGCCGCTTGACGTCGCCGGGCCGCCGGGCGAACAGCGCGGTGACGGCGTTGACGCCGCAGATGTGGTCCTCGTCCATGGCCGTGCTTCCGCCGTGCCGCCCGGGCTGTCAACGTGCCGCCATGCTGCCCATCCTGTTCGCCGACCGCGACTTCGCCGTGCTGGACAAGCCGGCCGGGTTGCCCGTGCACCCGGGGCCTGGCGGCGGCGCCAGCGTGGAGGACCATTTCCCCGAGCTAAGCCGCCGGCGCGACGGCCCCTGGCTGGCGCACCGCCTCGATGCCGACACGGCGGGCTGCCTGGTGGTGGCGTTGCGCCGGGCCGCCCTGCACGCGGCGCAGGCGGCGTTCGCGGCGGGAACGGCGCGCAAGACGTACTGGGCAGTGGTGCAAGGGCGGCCGCCACAGGACCATGGCGTCATCGCTGCCGCGCTGGCCAAGCGGTCGGACCGCTCCGGCTGGCGCATGGTGGCCGACCCGGCCGCCACGCCCGCAGTTACGGACTGGACGGTCCGGGGCGAGTGGGATGGGCGCACCTGGCTCGAGCTGCACCCGCGCACCGGGCGCACGCACCAGGTCCGCGTGCATTGCGCCCTGCTCGGCTGCCCGATCCTGGGCGATCCCGTGTACGGCGACGGCGTCGGCAGGCTGCACCTGCTGGCCCGCGCGATTGCGTTGCCGCTGGAGCCGCCGCTCGCCGCCACGGCGCCGCCGCCCACGCACATGCTCGATGCGTTGGCTGCGTGCGGGTTCGCCGTCTAATGATGACGGCGTCAAAGATCGACCTCTCAGCCGTCATTGCGAGGAGCGCTTGCGACGTGGCAATCCAGGGCCACGCGGCAGGTGTTCGTCGCGCGGCCCTGGGTTGCCGCACCACCAAGCGACGGTTCGCAATGACAGGTTTCAAGCTGACGGACTACCGTCCGATGCCGTTCGTATAGGCTATGGTCAAAACCCACGATTTTCATGGCGACCAGCAGTCAGCGCGGCGTCTCGCCCTCGGCCTAGTAATCGCCGTCGCCTTCGCGGTGCGGCTGTGGGCGTTGCTGACGCACACCACCATCATCCATCCAGACGAGACCTTCCAGTACTTCGAGCAGGCGCATCGCCTCGCGTTCGGCAGCGGCGTGGTGCCGTGGGAGTTCATCGACGGCATACGCTCCTGGCTGTTGCCTGCCCTGATCGCCGCGGTCATGCGCCTGGCCGCCCTGGTCAGCTCCGATCCCGAAGCCTACGTGTTCGCGGTTCGGTTCTGCTGCGTCGTGTTGTCGCTGACCGTGCCATACACGGCCTTTCGCCTGGCCGAACGCCGCCGTGGCCTGCTGGGCGGCGTCGTCGCGGGCCTGCTCTGCGCCCTTTGGCATGATCTGGTCTATTTCGCTCCCGTGGTGATGACCGAGCCGCTGGCGGCCTATGCCCTGCTGTGGGCGCTGTGGCTGGGCGACGGCCAGGCCCCGGTCCGCACCCGTCGCCTTGTCCTGGCGGGCCTGCTTCATGGGCTGACGTGCTGCCTGCGCTACCAGTACCTGCCGGCGGTGGCGCTGGCGATCCTATGGCAGCATGGCCGTGGACGCCGCCTTGCCATCGTCGTCGCCAGCGCCGTGGCGATGGTTGGATTGGGGGACGGGGTGCTCGACACGATCACCTGGGGCGCGCCGTTCCAGTCGGTATGGCTGAATTTCGACCGCAACGCCGTGCAGGGCATCAGCGGCGCGATGGGCACCGAGCCTTGGTATTTCTTCCCGACCTACTTCCTGGCGACCTGGAACGTCGGAACGCCGGTGTTCCTGGTCCTCATCATCATCGGCGCGATGCAGCTGCCGGAATTGGCGGTGCCCGCGGCCCTGATGGTCGCGTTGCATTCGGCGACGCCGCACAAGGAGCTGCGTTTCATCTTCCTGGCGTCTGCAGCCGTTCCCCTCCTGGTTGGACTCGGCGCGGCATCGATGCCGCGCCTCCGCCGCATCGCGCGCCTTCCGGCGGCAGTCACGCTGGCATGTGCCATGGCCGCCGCCGTGGCCTGGTTCTCCGTCGAGGACGCCAGCCCGCCGGATGCCTGGCATCGTGACCGCTCCATGGTCGCGGCCTTCCGCGCCGCGCATGCCGAGCCGGGTTTGTGCGGACTTGGGGTGAAGACGCTCTGGGTCTACCGAACTGGCGGCTACACCTACCTTAACCGCGACGTCCCCATCTATTTCGAGACCGCCGAGGCCGTCCAGCACCTGGAGGCCTCACCTGTTCGCCTGCGGCTGCAAGTGGTGTTGGACGGGCAACTGGTGCCGCAATACCCGGACGAGCAATTCGCCCGGCACGCTCAGCTGTTCAACGTCTTGATCGGGCCTGACCAACTGCCCGGGTTCACCACCAAGGCCTGCTTCGGCGCGGGCAGCCCGGACGATCCCACAATCTGCGTGTTCCGCCGTCCTGGCCAATGCTAGCCCGGGATCGTCTGCACCATGCAGGGGTGCTGCATCATCCCCTCGTGCCACGCCGCGAGCTTCGGGCGGCCGTCGCGCCACGGCTCGTCGGCGAAGCGGAGGTCCAGGTAGCCAAGCGCAGGCGACGGCGATGGTGCCGATGTCGACGTGGGCGGCGGGCGTGTCATGCTCTAGCGTCGTCAGGGCGTTGGCGACCTTGCGCGCCTGCTTGGCCATGTTGGCGTCGCGCGCGGCCTCCTGCGGCCGGCCCTGCTCGCCGCGCCGCAGCACGGCGGCGTCCATGATGCCGTCCGCCAAGGCCTGGAACCGCAGCGCCCGGAGCCGCAGCGCGCGCTCGGGAAACAGCGGGAACACGTCGCCGATGCCGTCCAGGAACTCGCAGATCACCCGGCTGTCGTACAGCGCCAAGCCATCGTCCGTGACCAGGCACGGGATCTTGTCGAGCGGGTTCACCGCCTCCACCGCAGCGACGCCGCCGGACGCCGGCACGAGGGTGATCTGCGCGTCGATGCCGCGCGCGATGGCGCAGGCCATCACCTTGCGGCAGAACGGGCTGGCCGGCGCATGGTACAGCTTCACCGGAAATGATCCTTGCGCGTCCGCATGGCGCCCAACGAGGCGACATCCACGGCATGGAGGAACGGGTTCTCCGCAAGTTCGGCCGCCAAGGTCGAAGGCACGGTGGCACGGCCGTCTGTCCGCAGGCGGGCGACCTCTGCGGCGCGGGCGGCCAGGGCGGCGTTGTGCGGCTCCTCGGTCACGGCGAAGCGGGCGTTGCTCTGGGTGTACTCATGGCCGCAGCACACCACGCTCTCGCCGGGCAGCGCGGCAAGCTTGCGCAGGCTGCCGAACATGTCGGCGGCCGTCCCCTCCAGCAACTTGCCGCAGCCGAGGCTGAACAGCGTGTCGCCGCACAGCAGTACGGCGCCGGGCTCGATGAAATAGGCGATGTGCCCGACCGTATGGCCCGGCGTGTCGATCACCCGTGCGCTGGCGTCTCCGATCGCGACGACGTCGCCCTCGCTTACGGCCCGGTCGAGCGGCGGCAGGCGGTGGCGGTCGGCCGTGGCCCCGATCACGGGCGCCCGGTAGCGCTCGCGGATCGGCGCCACGCTGGCGATATGGTCGTCATGATGGTGGGTGAGCAGGATAGCGTCGAGCCGGCCGCCCGCGGCCTCGATGGCGGCGACGATGGGCGCCTCTTCCGCCGGGTCGACGATCGCGGTGAACCCGGTCGCGTCATCGCGGATCAGCCAGGCGTAGTTGTCCGAAAGGATGGGGATGGCCTGCGCCGTGACCGTCATCGTCGATGATCCTCAGGTTTCCCAAGCTGTAGGCGGCCTGCCGCGACGGTGCAATCCGACCGTGCCGCCAGCGCGGGAGGCGCTGGCGGCAGGAGGGAACAGCCTAGCCGAGGGTGCGGTTGCCGGCCCGTGCCCGCTCGGCTGCGAGTTCCTCGGGCGTCAGGCCGGAGCGGGTCGCGTCGAAGCCGGTCCAGGCGCCGGTGGACCGGTAATCCGCGCCGCGCTGGGCGATGTCGACGGGATGGAAGCCCTGCATGATGGTCTCGGCCTGGGCGGCGCGGGCGTCATCGGCGCGCACCGTCACCAAGGTGCCGCCGCGCCGCACGCCCTCGGAATAGACGTGCGCCTGGCCTTCCTCGACGCCTGCGCCCGTCAACGAGCCGAGCAGCCCGCCGGCGCCGGCGCCGACGCCCGCGCCCGTCAAGGCCGCGACCAGCCAGCCGGCCGCGACCACGGGGCCGACGCCCGGGATCGCCAGCGCGCCGATGCCGGCCAGCAGGCCCGCGCCGCCGCCCAGGACGGTGCCGACCGATGCGCCCGTGCCGGCGCCCGTGCCGGCGGCTGCGCCTGTATTGGTCGGATCGGCTATTTCCGCCGTCGTGCCGCCCTGGTTGGCGACCACGCTCACGTCGTCATGGGAGAAGCCGGCCGCCTCCAGGTCGCGGGTGACCTGGACGGCGGTGTCGTAGGTGTCGAAAAGGTGCGCGACTGTGCGCATGGCAGCCTCCTGCGAAAGGGATGAAGCCTGGTCCGTTACTGGCCGACCACGTTGCCCTGGTAGTCCAGCGCGACGCCGACGGTGGCGCCGCTCTTCTGTGCCTGGCCGCGCCAGATGCCCTGGCCGTCCTTCTTCAACCCGGACACGTTGGTGAACCCGGCCGAGGTGATGCGCCGCCGGGCCTCGCCCATGGTGAAGCTGTTGCGGCCGGGCACGGGGGCCGCCGAGGTGCGCGCCGTGGTGTTGGTGGTCTGCACCGCGCTGGCGTTGGGCGAGGAATTGGTCTGCGGCGTGGTGTTAACGGTGGCTCCCGGCACGACGGTCCCGCCGCCGGGCAGGAGCGGCGAGCCTGGCGCCCCCGTGATGCCCGGGACCGTGGCGCCGGACGTGGACCCCGTCCCGGCGCCGGTGCCCGTGAAGCCGGGCGTCGTGCCGCTGGTGCCCTGGGCGAATGCGGCTGAAGCCGCCAGCATCAAGGCGGCCGTGGCCAATGTGAGTTTCATGGCGTATTCTCCTCCGCTCGACTGATCGAGGTTGATGATAAACGGTTCATCAGCGCAACCGTTCCCTGCGCCGCGTGATCTGCTACAGGGACGGGCGATCCAGGCGACTGGAAACCACGACACGGAACACCCCCCATGGCCCGCGCGCTCAAGGTTGCCGTCCAGATGGACCCGATCGAGACCATCAGCATCGATGGCGACTCGACGTTCGCGCTGATGCTGGAGGCGCAACGCCGCGGCCATGCCCTGTGGCACTACGAGGTGCGCCACATGAGCCTGACCGAGGGTCGCACCAAGCCCGACCAGCCCCAGCGCCCCGGCTTGCTCCAACGCATCGAGCGGCTGACCGCACTGTGCCGCCCCGTCACCGTGCAGCGGGTGCGCGGCGCGCATTATGAGTTCGGCCCCGCCGCGACGATGGACCTCGCCGCCATGGACGTGGTGCTGATGCGGCAGGACCCGCCGTTCGACATGACCTACATCACGGCGACCCACATGCTCGACCACATCCACCCGCACACCCTGGTGGTCAACGACCCGGCGAGCGTGCGCGACGCGCCGGAGAAGCTGCTGGTCACCCACTTCCCCGAGCTGATGCCGCCGACCCTGATCACCTGGGACCTCGACGCGATCCGCGGCTTCCGCGCCGAGCACCGCGACATCATCGTCAAGCCGCTGTTCGGCAACGGCGGCGCCGGCGTGTTCCGCATCCGCGCCGATGACGAGAACCTGGCCTCCCTGCTGGAGATGCACTTCGCCCGCTCCCGCGAGCCGCTGATGATCCAGCGCTACGAGCCCGCCGTGCGCCGCGGCGACAAGCGCATCATCCTGATCGACGGCGAGCCAATGGGGGCGATCAACCGCGTCCCCGCGGAGGGCGAGGCGCGCTCCAACATGCACGTCGGCGGCCGTGCCGAGGCGGTGCAACTGACGGAGCGCGACCGCGAGATCTGCGCCCGCATCGGGCCGACCTTGCGGGAGAAGGGGCTGCTGTTCACCGGCATCGACGTGATCGGCGACTGGCTGACGGAGATCAACGTGACCTCGCCGACCGGCATCCAGGAGGTGGCGCGGTTCGGCGGCGTCGACCTGGCCGCCGCCATCTGGGACAAGATATCGGAAAAGCGCAGTTAGGCCTACTCGATATCGAGCACCACGTTGCCCAGCACCGCCGCCTGCTCCACCAGCTCGTGGGCCAGGGCTACCTCGCCCAACGGCAGCCGGCGGCCGACCGCGTGCTGCAGTCGCCCCGTCTCCAGCAGCGCCTTGACGCCCGCCAGCGCCGCCGCCCGGTCCTCGCGGCTCAACTCGTAGACGATCATGAACTTGATCGCGACGTTGTTGCCCAGCAGCCAGGGCGCCGGGATCGTCACCGTGCCGGCCCCCGTGCCGTACACCACGCAGACGCCGTGCGGGCGCAACGTGCCCGGCAGCAGCGGCGCGTTCACCGCTAGGTCCAGCTCGACCACGGCGTCGACGCCCTGGCCGTCGGTCAGCTGCATGACGCGGGCGGCCACGTCCTCGGCCTTGCGGTCGATGGTGGCGTCGGCGCCGGCCGCGCGGGCGTGCGCCGCCTTGGCCGCGCCGCTGACGCTGGTCAGCACGCGGGCGCCGCGGGCCTTCGCGACCTGGATGGCGTAGTGCCCGACCGCGCCAGCGCCGCCGGCGACCAGCAAGGTGCGGCCGGGTTCGGCGCCGGCCAGGCGGATCGC
Source organism: uncultured Acetobacteraceae bacterium (assembly GCA_964236035.1). Lineage (GTDB taxonomy): Bacteria > Pseudomonadota > Alphaproteobacteria > Acetobacterales > Acetobacteraceae > CAXSFF01. The sequence continues at coordinate 8,113 of CAXSFF010000009.1, read as the reverse complement.
CTGCCACGCGGTGAGGGCCGGGATGCCGAGGCAGGCGCCGGCGGCGACGTCGGTGCCGGCCGGCAGCGCCACGGCCTGCTCGGACGGCAGCGCGATGAACTGCGCCGCCGTGCCGAACGGGCGCTTCCACTGGCCGTTCCAAATCCAGACGGGCTCGCCGACGCGCCGCGTGGGCACGCCCTGGCCCACGGCGTCGATCACGCCGGCGCCGTCGCTGTGCGGGACCACGATCGGGCCGAGCAGCGGGCGGGCGCCGGCGCGGGTCTTGACGTCGGACGGGTTGACGCCGGAGGTGGCGAGCCTGACGCGGACCTCGCCGGGTCCGGGCGATGGGGTCGGCACCTCGCCGACGCGCAGCACGTCGCGGGCGGTGCCGTGTTTCTCGTAGAACGCAGCCAGCATCGGCGTCTCCTTCCTTGGCGCGGCCCGCAGATAAGGGTTGCTTCACGGTACGCTTGCGCCATGTGTAGGGGAAGAACCCGGACTGCGGCAGTCCCGATTAGGCGAGGCACATCATGTTCATCGAGACCGAAGGCACCCCCAACCCCGCCACCCTGAAGTTCCTGCCGGGCCGCGACGTGATGGGCGCGGACACCGCCGACTTCGCCAGCGCCGCCAGCGCCGAGCGCAGCCCGCTGGCGCTGGCGCTGTTCCAGTTGCCCGGCGTGGCGCGGGTGTTCCTGGGCGGCGACTTCGTCACCATTACCAAGTCCGACCTGGCCGACTGGCAGACGCTGCGCCCCGAGGTGCTCGGCGCGATCATGGAGCACTTCGTCGCCGGCCGCCCCGTGGTCGAAAGCGCCGCCGGGGCCGCGGACGAGGACGTCGCCCCGGAGGACGTCGAGATCGCCGAGCAGATCAAGGAGCTGCTCGACAGCCGCGTGCGTCCGGCGGTGGCCATGGACGGCGGCGATATCGTGTTCCGCGGCTACCGCGCCGGCGTGGTGTCGCTGCACATGCAGGGCGCCTGTTCCGGCTGCCCCTCCTCCAGCGCGACGCTGAAGCACGGCATCGAGAACATGCTGAAGCACTATGTGCCCGAGGTGGTCTCGGTGCAGCAGGTGGAGATGTAGGAGTCGTCGCGGCTTGACATGCATCGGCCGGGCGGGATGGTAGCTCGACGTCGAACGACGCTGGTTGGAGGGTTTGATGGTTGCTGTCCTGTCCCGCGAGGCCTTGTTCACCGAGGCCCGCACGCAGTACTCCTGGACGGCGGACCCGGTCGGCGACGACACCCTGCACGACCTGTACGAGCTGACCAAGATGGGGCCGACCTCGGCCAACTGCTCGCCGGCGCGGTTCGTGTTCATTCGCACGTCGGAAGCCAAGGAGCGGCTGAGGCCGGCGCTGTCCGCAGGCAACCTCGAAAAGACGATGACGGCGCCCGTGGTCGTGATCGTGGCCTCCGACCCCGAGTTCTATGAGAAGCTGCCGCGGCTGTTCCCCCACGCCGACGCCCGCGCCTGGTTCAACAGCAACGCGGCGCTGGCGGAGGAGACGGCGTTCCGCAACAGCACGTTGCAGGGCGGCTACATGATCATGGCAGCCCGCATGCTGGGCTTGGGCGCGGGGCCGATGAGCGGGTTCAACAAGGGCCTGGTGGACGAGACCTTCTTTTCTGGCAGCCGTTGGAAGAGCAACTTCCTGCTCAACCTGGGCCACGGCGACTCCGAGAAGCTGTTCCCCCGCTCGCCGCGGCTGGCGTTCGACGAGGCGTGTGTCCTGCTGTAGCGGAGATGCGCGTGCTGGCGCTGGATGCGGCGCTGGGGTCGTGTTCCGTGGCGATGGTCGAAGATGGCGCTCAACTGGCGCGGCACGCTTCGGCGGACCCACGCGGCGCGACATCGGCGTTGCCGGGGCTGGTGGCTCTCGTGCTGGCTGAGTCTCCCGGCTTCGATGGCGTTGCCGTCACGGTCGGTCCCGGCAGTTTCACCGGCGTGCGGGCGGCGTTGGCGTTGGCGCACGGGTTGGCGCTGGGCGCTGGAGTGCCGATCGTCGGAGTCACCAGCATCGAGGCGATGGCCAGCGCGGCAGGGCAGGACGGCCCCGACCTGTGGGTTGCCATTGACAACCGCCGCGGCCGTATGTTCCTGTCGCGCGGCGCCGGTCCGATCGAGGTGACGGCCATCGATGCATTGCCGACGCCGAACGTTCCCGTGGCGGTGGCAGGCGACGCGGCTGCGGCGGTGGTGGCGGCGTTGGCCGCACGTGGCGGCGATGCCATGCTTGCCGGTATCGATGGCGTCGATGCGACCCACGTGGCGCGGATCGGCGCGCAGCGACTCGCCGGCGAAATCCCGCCCCTGGCAGCGCAGCCGCTTTACGTGGAGCCACCCGAGGCTCGTCCGCAGCCGGCGCTGCGCCCGCTTCCAGCCTGATCCCTTGCCGGCTTGGCCATGATCGAGGCCAGCCCCGCCCATGCTGCCGCCCTCGCCGCGATCCACGCCGCCGCCTTCCCGCCGGCCGAAAGCTGGGATGCGGCGGCCATGGCAAGGCTGCTGGCGATGCCCGGCGTGTTCGGCCTGATCGACCCGGCGGGCGGCTGCGTGCTGGCGCGCGTGGCCGCCGACGAGGCGGAAATCCTGACGCTCGCCGTGGCGCCGGGGCAGCAGCGGCACGGCGTCGGGCGGCGCCTGTTGCAGCACGCCGGCGGCCGTGCGGCGGCGCTGGGAGCCGCAACGCTGTTCCTGGAGGTGTCGGCGGGCAACGGCCCCGCGCTGGCCTTGTACGATGCCGCCGGGTTCGCCGCGTGCGGGCGGCGGCGGAAGTATTACCCGGACGGCTCCGATGCATTGGTGCTGCGGGCGGCTACTTCCGCCTAAGCAGCAGCAGGGTGCTGCCGTCCGGTTGGTCCAACATCGACAGCACGCTATGGCCCAGTTCAGTGGCCGTGCGCGGAATATTGCGTCGAGGCTCATCGCCCCTGAGGTGAACCAGCAACTGTTGGCCCGGCGACAAACGATCCAGCGCCAGGCGGGTCCGCACGAAGGTCATGGGACAGATGTCCCGGGTGATGTCGATCCGGATTGCGGCAGTCGGGGCCGGCGGCTCTTGGTTTTCGATGCTGCTTCTCTCCGATATGGTCCCCATCAGCATTGCGCTATGCTGCGAGTTACCCGTATAGGGACGCATTATTCAATGGGAAGGTTTGGTCATGCCAGATGATATTGACAATTCTGAAATCCTGGCGCTGACCGTGGAAATCGTCTCCGCTCACGTCTCCTCCAACTCGGTCGGCGCGGAGGCGTTGCCGGACCTGATCCGCGAGGTCTACCGCGCGATGGCCGGCCTGGGCGCCACCCCGGCGCCGGTCCTGGCCGAACGCCCGCAGCCGGCGGTGCCGATCAAGCGCTCGGTGTTCCCCGACTACATCGTGTGCCTGGAGGATGGCAAGAAGCTCAAGATGCTCAAGCGGCACCTGATGAGCGCCTACAACATGACTCCGGACCAGTACCGCGAGCGCTGGGGCCTGGGCGGCGACTACCCGATGGTCGCGCCCAACTATGCCCAGCATCGCTCGTCGCTGGCCAAGAAGATCGGGCTGGGGACCAACGGCCGCAACGCCATGTAGCGGGCGCGGTCTGCCGATTCGACAGGCTGCGTACGGTCGGCTACGCCATGGCGTGACCGCATAGCCCTGATCACGACGCTGAGGATCCCATGGAATCGCGCATCGAGCGCCTGTGCGTCGAGAGGGGCCTCAAGATGACGGGGCAGCGCCGGGTCATCGCGCGCGTCCTGTCGGAGGCTGAGGACCACCCAAATGTCGAGGAGCTGTACCGTCGCGCCGCCGCCCTGGACGGCCGCATCTCCGTCGCTACCGTGTACCGCACCGTGCGGCTGCTGGAGGAGCACGAGATCCTGGCCCGGCGCGACTTCGGCGGCGGCCGCGCCCGCTACGAGCCGACGGCGCATGGCCGCCACTACCACCTGATCGACGTCGACAGCGGGCGGGTGATCGAGTTCGGCGATGTCGAGTTGGAGCAGATGATGCAGCAGATCGCGGCCAAGCTCGGCTTCGACCTGGTTTCGCATCGGCTGGAGCTGTTCGGCCGCAAACGCCCCCCCAAGCGGGAGCCGGCGCGAGCCGCCCCAGCCCCGGTCCCGAACGGCGCGCCGGAGCGGTTGCCACGAGTGGACCGTTGACATTGGGCATGGGGCTGGCCATCCGTCCGGGCAGCAGCAAGGCCGCTGCGGCGTTCGGCGAGCTGCGGTCCGGCAACCTCGGCCTGCGCATCGCCGCCACCGCCGCCGAAGTCGACGCCGTGCAGGCGCTGCGCTACCGCGTGTTCTTCGAGGAAATGGGAGCCGCGCCGAACGCCGGCGCCTTGCTGGCCCGGCGCGACTACGACGACTTCGACCCCGTCGCCGACCATCTGCTGGTGGTCGACCACGTGATTGGCGCCGGGCCGGAGGGGGTGGTCGGCACCTACCGCATGTTGCAGCGCGAGGGCGCCGCGGCGGTCGGGCGGTTCTACTCCGCCGACGAATATGACATCGGACCGATCCTGGGGTTCTCCGGGCGGGTGCTGGAGCTGGGCCGGTCCTGCGTGGATGCGGCCTATCGCGGGCGGGCGGTGATGCAGTTGCTGTGGCGCGGCATCGCGGCCTACGTGTTCCAGTACGAGATCGACCTGATGTTCGGCTGCGCCAGCCTGGCCGGCACCGACCCGGACCACGTGGCGGCGGAGCTGACCTACCTTCACCACAACCACCTGGCGCCGCCGGCCCTGCGCCCGATCGCGCTGCCCGGCCGCTATGTCGCGATGGACCGCCTGCCGCCGGAGCAGGTGGACATGCGCCGGGTGCTGCAGACGCTGCCGCCGCTGGTGAAGGGCTACTTGCGGCTGGGCGCCATGATCGGCGACGGTGCGGTGGTGGACCACCAGTTCAACACGACGGACGTGGCGGTGGTGGTGAAGACCGATCTCGTCACCGACAAGTACATCGACCACTACCGGCGCCAGATTCCTGACTGAAATGCCGGCGCTCAACGTCATCGTGGCCGTCCCTGCGCTCGCGGCCCCGGCCCTGGCGGTGCTGCGGCAGGCCGGCCTGGCGGTGCACGCCCTGCCAGGGTCCGCGCCGCCCGAGACGGTGGCGGCGCTGTGCCGGGAGGTGCAGGCCGACGCGATCCTGGCGGGGCTGAGCCGCTTCGGGCCGGCGGTGCTGCATGCCTCGCCGCGGCTGCGCATCGTGGCGAGGCATGGCGTCGGCGTGGACAACGTCGACCTCGCGGCGGCGGCGGCGGCCGGCATCCTCGTCACCCGCGCGCCCGGCGCCAACGCGCTGGCGGTGGCCGAGCACACCCTGGCGCTGATCCTGGCGCTGGCCAAGGACCTGCGCCCGCTGGCCGCCCTGGTCGCGGACGGGCGCTGGCGCGAAAGCGCCGGCCAGACGCGGGACCTGGCCGGGTTGCGGCTCGGCCTGGTCGGATACGGCGCCATCGGCCAGGCGGTGGAGCGGCTGGCGTCGGCGTTCGGCATGGCCGTCGCGCGGCATCACCTGTCCGGCGACGTCGCGCTGACCGAGTTGCTGGCGCGGTCGGACGTGCTGTCGCTGCACTGCCCGCTGGTTCCCGCCACCCGGCACATCATCGATGCGGCGGCGCTGCGGCGGCTGCCGCGCGGTGCCATCGTGGTCAACACCGCCCGCGGCGGCCTGATCGACGAGGCGGCATTGCTGGCCGCGTTGGAGACGGGGCATGTGGCCGCCGCCGGGCTTGACGTGTTCGAGCAGGAGCCGCCCGCCCTGTCCGACGCGCTGCGCCGTCACCCCCGGGTGATCGCCACCCCGCACATGGCGGGCTCGACGCCCGACGCCGTGGCCGCCATGGGGGTGATGGCCGCCGAATGCATCGTCGCCGCGCTGACCGGCGGGATGATGCCCCCGGACCGCGTGGTGACGGCATGAGGCGGCTCGGGCGCCTGCTGGGATGGCGGGCGGACCTGGCCGCTTTGGGGCTGGGGGCGCTGGCCGCCGCCGCGCTGCCGCCGGTGCACCTGGTGCCCGTGCTGCTGGTCAGCGTGCCCGGGTTGCTGGCCCTGATCGACGGGGCGCGCAACTGGCGCGTGGCGCTGCGGCGCGGGTTCTGGTTCAGCTTCGGCAACCACCTGCTCGGGCTGTACTGGATCACCGAGGCGATCCTGATCGAGGCGGCGCGCTATTGGTGGCTGGTGCCGCTGGCGGTGCCGGCGCTGTCCGCCTTGCTGGCGGTGTTCGTCGCCATCCCGTGCGGCGCCTGCCGGCTGGCGCCCGCCGGGTGGCGCCGGGCGGCGCTGCTGTCCGGCCTGTGGGTGCTGTTCGACCTGGCGCGTCAGTTCGTCGGCACCGGCTTCCCATGGAACCCCTGGGGCAGCGTGTGGGCGCTCCCCGGCCTGGCCGGCGACGTGATGCTGCAGCCGGCGGCCTGGGTCGGCGTGCACGGGCTGACCCTGGTGACGCTGTTGCTGGCGGCGACGCCGGCGCTCGGCTGGCGTCAGGTCGGCGCCGGCGTCGCCGTCCTGCTGGCGTGGGTGGCATTCGGCTTCAACCGCTTGGGTACTCCGGCTCCGGCGGTGCCTGGCGTCGCCGTGGTGCTGGTGCAGGGCAACGTGCCGCAGGGCGGCAAATGGGACCGCTCCGCCGCCGAAGGCGTGTTCGAGCGCTACCTAGACCTGACCCGGCAAGGCGTGGCCCAAGCCCAATCGGGCGCCGCCATCGCCGTGGTATGGCCGGAGACGGCAAGCCCTTACCTGCTGGACCGCGACCTCGGCGCGCGCGCCGCGATCTGGGCGGCGGCGCGTCCGGCCGCCCTGGTGATCGCCGGCAGTGTGCGCTTTGATGGCGACGGCCATCCGCTCAACAGCCTGTACGCCCTCGACGGGCCGGCCGGCCTGGCAGGGGTCTACGACAAATGGCACCTGGTGCCGTTCGGCGAGTTCGCGCCGGGCTGGGTGCCATTCGCCGTGCAGATGGTGCCGGGCATCGGCTTCGCGTTCGGCAGCGGGCCCAAGACCATCCACCCGCCCGGGCTGCCGCCGTTCGACGGGCTGATCTGCTACGAGGCAATCTACACGGCGCAACTGGTGGACCAGGCAGACCGGCCGGCCTGGCTGGTCAACATCACCAATGACGCCTGGTTCGGCAACTCGAGCGGGCCGCGCCAGCACCTCGCCGCCGCCCGCATGCGCGCCGTCGAGGAGGGCCTGCCGCTGGTCCGTGCCGCCAACACGGGCATCACGGCGGCGTTCGACGCCTTCGGGCGCGAGCTGGCGCGGCTGCCGGCCAACGTGCCGGCGGAGATGGTGGTGATGCTGCCGGGTGCGCGGCCGCCCACCTCCTACTCCCGGTTGGGGCTGGTCATCCCCGCCTTGCTGGCGATTGCGCTCTGCGGCGGCGCGATGGGCCTGATCCAGAAACGCGACGTCGTGACCTCTTGAGCATCGGTCTTGAGAACCGGTAGCTGCGCCTATTTAGATGCCAGTGGTTGACAATTCAGGGTTGTGTTGTTAACCATTTCTTCAGGTGTCCGGTTGTGGCGGAGCGACGTTCCGCAGCCGCAGTGCGATGATGTAGGTGTGGTAAAACTTTATGGCCGAAGAGAAAGACGGGCGTCCCAGTCCGGTCGATGTCCATGTCGGAACCCGTATCCGCCTGCGCCGCACCCTGCTGGGACTGTCGCAGGAGCGGCTTGGCGACGCCCTTGGGCTGACCTTCCAGCAGGTGCAGAAATACGAGCGAGGCGTGAACCGGGTGGGCGCGTCGCGGCTGTTCGACCTGTCCCGCATCCTCGACGTGCCGATCAGCTTCTTCTACGACAACATGCCGGACCAGGAGAGCTTCCCGTCCACCCCCGTCCCCAGCCAGCGCCAGGTCAGCGGCTTCGCGGAGACCCAGGCCGGGTTCGGCGGCGAGGAGCCGCAGAACGCTCGCGAGACGCAGGAACTGGTGCGCGCCTATTACCGCATCACCGACCCGGCGGTGCGCCGGCGGGTGTTCGACCTGATGAAGTCGATGGGGCCGGCGGAGGAGTGACTGCCTCTTCTCCCCTCCCCTTGCGGGAGGGGCTGGGGTAGCCGCGCAGGGTGGTTGGCGTGGCCACCCCTCCTCCCGGCCTCCTCCCGCAAGGGGA